>JBFMGN010000837.1:0-2121 GCA_040752435.1 Spirochaetota bacterium | reverse complement strand
CGAAGCGGCTACAGGTATAAACGTCTTTTATGAAAATAAACTCTAGTGTTTCACAATCCGGAGAAAGCGATGGCAAAAGTTGAACTTCAAAATATCACAAAACGGTTTGGTAAAGTCACGGCCATTGAAAATGTAAACTTAACTATTCAGGATGGAGAGTTCTTCTGCCTTCTCGGTGCATCGGGGGCCGGAAAGTCCACCACTATCAATATTATTTCCGGGATCGAAAAGGCGGACAACGGGAAGGTGTTAATAAACGACAGGGATATTACGGCTGCATTTCCCCAGGAACGAGACATTGCAACCGCTTTCGAATCATATGCCCTGTATCCCCACTTTACCGTCTACCGGAATCTTATGTTTCCACTGGAAGCTCCGGAACGCAGACGCCTGTTTAGTAAACAATCTAAAGAGATGCAGGTGATAGAAGTGGCAAAAATGCTCGGGATTGAAGAATTACTCCACCGCTATCCCCGGGAACTTTCCGGCGGGCAGAAGCAGCGGGTCGCCCTGGGCCGGACATTAGTGCGTCGGCCTCAGGCTTATATGTTGGACGAACCAATCGCTCACCTCGACGCCAAGCTGCGCCACCGGATGCGCTCCGAACTAAAAAAAATTCAGAAAGATTTAGGCATTACGACCCTCTATGCTACCCCCGATCAGTTGGAAGCGCTTTCAATGGGAGATACGATAGCCGTGCTCAATAAAGGCAAGTTGGAGCAGATTGGAACCCATGATGAGATTTACTACCAGCCGGCTAACCTGTACGTGGCGACATTCGTGGGCGACCCCCCGATGAATATCTTCGAGGTTGATTATAAGGGAGCCTATGCGATTGTTAAATTCGACACTCCCTATCGTGTGCCGATTCCTGAAAAGTCACGCATCATGCTGGCGGAGAAGACCGGCGGGCGCAGGCTTATCATCGGTATCCGTCCTAAAGATATACGCCTGGTATCTCCCTCAGATCCGAGTTCACATGTAGGCGGCGAAGTCATTTTCCTGGATACTCTGGGGCAGACATCGATTGTAACCGTCAGGAATAAGACCAACACGATTAAAGTTAAAATCAACTCGAATGAATTGCCTGAAATGCGTAGTACTGTCGGACTTGAGTTCGACGTTGAGCGTTTCTTCTACTTCGATGCCGAGACAGCATTCAGGATTGGATAAATGCATGAGGACACATTGAAGGAGTTATTATGGAAAAGCGAAAACTAGGTTTTACTGATCTATCTCTGACCACCGTGGGCCTTGGTACCTGGGCAATCGGCGGCGGCGATAATCCCTACGGCTGGGGCCCGCAGGACGACAAAGATTCAATCGCCACGATTCACCGGGCGATTGAACTAGGCATTAATTGGCTCGATACCGCCAAAGGCTACGGCCATGGTCATTCGGAGGAAATAGCGGGAAAAGCACTTTCCGGCCAACGGGACAGGCTGTTTATTGCTACGAAGGGCGGCATCCTCTGGAAAGAGGACGGCAGCGATATATACGGCCACCTTAAGACCGTCAGTATCAAGGGCGAGGCGGAATCATCTCTTAAGCGTTTGAACACAAACTATATCGATCTCTACCAGATCCACTGGCCCTGGCCGGATGAGGATATCGAGGAAGGCTGGGGTGCAATCGCAGATTTGATTAAAGAGGGAAAAGTCCGTTACGGCGGTGTCTGCAATTTCAGCGTTGAGCAGCTCAAACGTATACAAAAAATTCATCCGGTCGCATCACTCCAACCGCCATACAGCATGATTAAACGCGACACTGAAATTGATTTGCTTCCTTTCTGCAAGGAGAACAACATAGGCGTGATTGTCTATAGCCCTATGCAGTCCGGCCTTTTGACGGGCAAGTTTACCAAAGAACGGATATCCGGGCTGCCTGACGACGACTGGCGTAAAAAAAATCCGGATTTCCAGGAACCACTTGTAAGTATCCATCTGGACCTGGTGGAAAAACTTAAATCCATTGCATTGCGGAAAGGCCAGTCACCGGCGAATCTTGCAATCGCCTGGACGCTGCTTAAGTCCGAGGTTACCGGTGCGATTGTTGGCGCAAGACGGCCGGCTCAGATTGAGGAAACGGTAAAGGCGGGTGATTTGAAACTGAACGAAAAAG
>JBFMGN010000836.1:0-2128 GCA_040752435.1 Spirochaetota bacterium | reverse complement strand
GCTTAGGATCTGTAGAATTGTGTAGAGACTTTCCTGGAGCCGGAGCTGTTTTTTCATGATCGCCACGAGAACGTATACGGAGACCGCTGTCCAGATCTGGGTCTTCACCGCGTTTTCGGATGTTCCGTAAAAGCTCTTGATCCTGAGGTTTTGCTTGATCCACTTGAAAAACAGTTCCACCTGCCAGCGAGAACGGTACAGTTGTGCGATCGTCAGGGCCGGTAGGGCGAAGTTGTTCGTCAGAAACACCAATGTTTTGCCAGTTTCTCGATCGCGGAATTTTACGCGCCGCAGTTGCTCTGGATATGCTTTTTGTGACTTTGGCCCAGTGAGCACGATGGTCTGATCGCAAATCAAACCGGTGGCCCGATCGACCGGGCGAGAATATCGCCGCCGGTATTGGATGTTCGACTTGGCGCGGGTGACAAAGAACGCTGACACCAGGGTGAAGGCATAGAGCCGTTCGAAATCCACGTAGCCGCGGTCCATGACATAAAAGGCACCGGGTTCCAGCGCGAGGAGATCGAGGGCATTGACGTCGTGGAGCTTGCCGTCGGAGATATGGATGAACGTCGGAATGTTGCCCCGCAGGTCCAGAAGGGTATGCAGTTTGATGGCCGCCTTGCTTTTGCGGAAGGGCGCCCAGGGAAATACTGACAGGCAAAGATCGATGGTCGTCGAGTCGAGGGCATAGACGGTCTCGTCCAGTTCGGCAAGAAAGGTCTCTGTGCTGTAAAGGTCGCGGGCTATGGCGATCAGCGCATGGGCCAGTTCGGCATAGATGCGCCAGTCGCGCAGCTCGTTGGCGTCCGCAAGAGTTGACCGGCGCACATTGCCCCGGACACCCATATGGTAGAGCTTGTTGCTCTGGGAGCGCAGGCAGGTCACGGTATCCCGAAGGCTTTCCCTGTAAGTAATCTGGGCGAAGGCCATGCAAAGATACTGATCGAGGCAGGAAAACTTCCGTACCTTGAAATCGCCTTGATATTTGGCCACGCAACGCCGGAAGACCGGCAACGGCATGAAGTCCATAACCTGACTGAAAACCAATCGTCCGGTAAACATGTGTACCCCCCTCCAGGATGTTTCCTGGAGAGTGCCGGAGAAAGGGATGAGTTTTCAAGTCGATTACGTGCATTTTGGTAAATTTATTAACGAAGAATCAGTCCTTTAATGCTCATAAAAAAGTAAACAACCGGACACTAGTGAATGAATATGTATCATACAACCTGCTTCTTCACGCTTATTTTTTTTGCGGGGAATATTCCAGAAATCTTCCGGAAGCCCCTTCCCAATATGGAAGCGTTGGCGAAGCTTTGTATGGGTTAGTGCCTGCAGCAGGTTTTTTCACCCTCAACGGCCTGGTGGGAACAGGTCATGCTAATCCAGGGTCGTATAGTAGTTTGCTGGTCAAGGAACACCTGGCGGCGCCGACGGGTCTCAAGATAACCGCGTAGCACAGCGTGAGGGGCGAAACAGGTATGAACTATTTGTATGCTCTACCCTGAACTTCGTCCCCGGTGCGGCCAAGGCAGGGCAAGACATGTGCGGTATTGCTGGTATTTTTAGTCCCAATATTTCCGATGCGGTGGATTTCGGTTCACTACAAAGGATGATCCATCTTCTGCACCATCGGGGACCCGATGGCTATGGCTTTTATCAAAAAGAACAAGTTGGTTTGGCCCATGCCCGGCTCAGTATCATAGACCTGGAGGGCGGGTGGCAGCCCATCCACAACGAAGATAAGACATTGTTTGTCATATTTAATGGAGAGATTTTTAATTACAAGGAATTGCGCAACGAGCTCGAACGGCGTGGCCATCGCTTTTATACCAACTCTGACACGGAGGTCATCGTCCACCTTTTTGAGGAAAAAGGGCCGGAATGTGTTACGGCGATGAATGGTCAGTTCGCCATTGCCATCTACAACCAAAAAGACAACTCTCTTTTTTTATCCCGCGACCGGATGGGCATCCGTCCTCTTTTCTATACCTTCCATAAGGGATGTTTCTATTTCGCCTCAGAAATAAAATCGATCTTTGCCGCCAACGCCACCATCCCCCGTGCAATCAACCCCGATGTTCTCTCCGAAATCTTCACCTTCTGGATGCCAGGTGGCGACGAGACG
>JBFMGN010000835.1:0-2130 GCA_040752435.1 Spirochaetota bacterium | reverse complement strand
GATAAATGCGTCGTTATTGATGAAATTCAGAGAATGCCGGAATTATTTCCGCTCATAAGAGCATTAATTGATAAAAAAAGAGAATACGCTCGTTTTTTAATTCTTGGCTCGGCATCACCTGCGCTGATAAGAGAAAGTTCTGAATCCCTTGCCGGAAGAATTGCCTATTTAGAGCTGCATCCTTTTAACATCACAGAAATCCCGGCCTGGATTAGCATATATGATCACTGGTTCAGGGGAGGTTTTCCGGAAGCATTGCTCGCACCGGAGCTCGGTTTATCCCAGAAATGGTTAGATAATTTTATTAAAACATACATTGAAAGGGATTTGCCAATACTCGGTCTTCAAGCCTCAAATATATTGATAAGAAGATTATGGACGATGCTTGCCCATATTAACGGCCAATTGTTAAATTACTCCGAACTTTCGAAGTCTTTAGGCATCTCTATTCCAACTGTAAAAAACTATATTGATTTTTTAGAGCAGGCTTTTCTCATATACAGACTTTACCCCTTTTCTGCAAATCTTAAAAAAAGGTTGATAAAGACACCCAAAATATATATCAGTGATACGGGGATTATTCATCGTCTGTTAAGCATCAATAGTCCTGATGAATTATACGGACATATTTCAGTCGGGGGATCATGGGAGAATTATGCCATCCAGCAGTTAAAACAAAAAGCCGGGAAAAATATTCAATTTTACTTTTATCGTACCCATGATGGATCGGAATGTGACCTGGTATTAATAAAAGGTAATACGCCGATAATGGGGATAGATATTAAATATACTTCCACGCCTTATTTGAATAAAGGAAATATAATTGCTTTTGAAGATCTCCGTACACCAAATAATTTTATCATTACGCCAGAATCGGATAACTATACGATTAGAAAGAATGTGACAGTTTGCAATTTGAAAACCTTCATTGAGAAATACTTACCGGAGCGAGAGTAAGAAATCATCGGGTTGTTGTCGCTTAGACATTGCAATGAGTAAATTGGCAAAAATCCAGAGTTCATTAATTATTTTTTCCCATTTTTTAAACCGTTGAGAAAAATATCTACATATGTTTCAATCAGATGCTTTTCATCAAAAGAAGAAGCGGGGGTCTGTTGTAATACATAGCGCGAGATGCAGTAGCCCGCAAGCATGTTACTGAACATTCGGGCAGCGAGTTCCGGATTGACTTTTCTAAGCGAGTAGAACAAACTCGTCGAGATATAGCGTTAACGCCATTAATAAACCTATCCCTTTATTCCGCCTTCCATTAAGCCTTTAATAAAATATTTCGATAGGAATATGAAAGCTATAAGAATAGGAATTGCCGACCAGACATAGGTCGCCATCATCAGCCCGTAATCCACCCAGAAATCGTGGGCCATATTCGTAAGCGCCACAGGTACAGGCCATGCATCTCTGTTTTCCGTAACAATGACCCTCGGCCAGATAAATTCATTCCAGAGCTTAACCATCTGGATTATCACTACGGTAATTACCATAGGAAGCCCTATGGGTAGTATTAAGTAGCGGTAGATGGCGAATGGACCTGCTCCCTCTACCCGGGCTGAATCGAAATAGTCTTTATCAATACCGTCAAAATAATTTTTAAAAAGAAAGATGGAGAGCGGCTGGCAGAAAGCTATATATGGCAGCCATTGAGCTGTAAGCGATTCCTTTATACCCAGCCTGACAGTAACGAGATATGCCGGTACGAGGGTCAGAGCGCTTGGAAAAACCATTATCCCGATGATAGATAGGAAAAAGAGCCTGGAGCCGGGAAACCTATACCGTGAAATAACGTAAGCGCTCATAGAGCTTGTAAATAGAATACCGATTTCCGCTAAAACCACAATAATTACACTGTTTTTAAAAAAGGGTAATATTGTAGCCAGGGCCCGCTTATAATTATCTATAATCATATGAAGTTTTAAGTGCGGTAGTAAGAGCGGGCTTTTCATATAGCTCATGGTATCCTTCGTTGATATTGTTACCATGAGGTAAAAGGGGAAAAAGGACAGTGCTAAAAAAATAATAAGGACGATAATCTTGACGGCTTCCACTGCTATTTCCCTTCTCCCTCACCCTGGAAACGGATTATTTTTTTAATTAGTTGCGTTAAAATAAGAG
>JBFMGN010000834.1:0-2136 GCA_040752435.1 Spirochaetota bacterium | reverse complement strand
TGCCCGACTGTACCCGTGGCGCCTCCGATAGCAATCTCACGCACTCTCTGAAGAATATCTACCGCTGCCTGCATATAACCTTCAGCCACCCGGGCATTACTCTGGACTACCCCGGCATTGGCAGAAAACCTTTTTAACCGCTCGATATATGAAGTATACCGTGTAGAATGGGCAGCGGCAACCGGATCATCCCGCAGGTTTTTAATACGGGTTTGACTTGCCAGTTTGTTCTGCATTTCATTCATTTTCCATTCACGGATTTTCATATGGTAGAGCATGTTGTCATTGCTCATGTTGGTACTGATACGTTTCATTGCCTGCCTTCCTGCAAATTAAACCCCCAGGCGGTTGATGATTGTTTCCAGCATCTTATCCCAGATTGAAACAAAACGCGCGGCCGCGGCATATCCATGCTGGAATTTTATCATTTGCGCCAATTCCTCATCTATATTAACCCCGGATATGGATTCCCTCATATCCGATAGTTCTTTCATAATCAGTTTTTGTGTTTCCAGAGCGCGGGCAGCTTCTTCCCCCTTCAAACCGGCATCGGCCACCACATTTGAAAAGAATTCATCAAAACTGGTAACCTGTCCGATCATCACCGGTCTATTCCGCAAGGCGGCGATAGCCAGGGCTGCGGAACCGTCTCCCGGAAGGGCGGGACGCCCGTTTTCTCCAAAGCCTGAAGCGATTGTGCCTGTATCCTGTTTGATGGCTGGACTGACTTCAATCCACCCGGAGGGATGTGCAAGGGGTGCCACGGCATAATCCAGACCGCCTCCACGCAGGGAGAGGATCGAATCCCGTCTGTCCCAGGTAAAAGCACCGGCAGGACCGGATTCTGCCAGTATCCCGGCATAACCGACCAAGAACTGGTCGCTGTCTTCCACATGCCGGATGACGAAATCGGGATTCTCCTTTTCTTCAGCCGGTGTGGCTTTGAGGGTCAACCGGCCTTGCCTGTCCAGTTCAGCCACAACTTCAGCCTTCATATTATTAATGCGTTTAATGACATCCTCTACCGTATCGGTCGGATAATAATCTATGGAAATGTTTCCGGCCGGAGCGGAAATGGTGATGGTTCCCTGTAATCCAATCTGACTCTGGGGTTTTAATGTATTTATGCCTGTTATCCTGAAGATGTAGGATGAGTCGTATTCCCCGTCCCCATTTCGGTCGTAATTTCCCGCCAGATTATTGATAAACGGGTATTCCATAAAAAAATCTTGTCCGGTTTGGCCGTTAAGACCGTAACCCTGCCTGTGAATTGAGTTTACCATATCAATAAAATTGATGGTCATAATATCCAACTTTTGTATCTCACCCCGTACATCCTCATCTCTCAATTCCACCAGCGCGGCGAGTTTACCTCCCTGGAAATGGGCGGTTTCAGCGCTATTTTTCCATACAACCCTGGAGTACCCTTCATCAGCCGGGTCGGGTACAACATCCAAGGCATTGATCAGCCGGCCCTGGACCAGATGCCTTCCCCCGGTGTGGATTGTAAACTCATCGGGATCTCTTAAATCCACCGTAATATCAACTATTTCCGAAAGCTTCTTGACAAGCAGGCCACGTCGGTCAAAAAGATCGTTGGGGTTATCCCCCATGGCCGTTACTTTAAGAATTTGCTCATTCAAGGCGGCGATATCATTCAACATACCGTTTACCTGGGTTACCGTAGCCCGGATATCAAGATCGATCATCTCCCTGATGTTTTTAAGGGAGTAGTATCTTTCATGGATACCGTCGATAAGGGCCTCGCCTCTTTGAAGGACAGCCTTGCGCGGCGCCCCGTCGGATGGATTTAAGGAAAGCTCCTGCCAGGCGTTCCAGAATTTATCCATAAGCCCGCGGATTGAGAGTTCCGTCGGCTCATTGTATATCTGTTCCACCATTAACAGATATTTATCACGAGCCTCCCAGTATCCTTCCCCATTTGCCTGTTTAACTATGCGTCCTTCAAGTATCTGGTCCCGTATACCTTCGATGCGTGCAATATCAATCCCCTGGCCGATCTGCCCGGGTGTCTGCTCACGGTTAAGCTGCGGTCGATAGAGAGGCTCCGTAGGGGATAATTCGACCCTCTGTCGGCTGTATCCTTCGGTCGAAGCGTTGCTCAAGTTATGGCCG
>JBFMGN010000833.1:0-2138 GCA_040752435.1 Spirochaetota bacterium | reverse complement strand
CGTTAACTCCTTTAAGGATACCTTCCTTGAAGGCGCTCTGGTGGGTACCGCCGTCACTTGTAAACTGGCCGTTTACAAAGGCGAAGTACGTCTCACCGTAGTTATTCGTATGGGTAAAGGAAAACTCGATCTGGTTTCCCTTGTAATAGCCGAGCTCGTAGATGATGTCGTCTCCTACCTCAGCCTGCAGCAGATCGAGCAATCCGTTCTTTGATTCGAATTTCTGCTTATTGAACTGAAGCGAAAGACCGCTGTTAAGGTAGGCATAATTCCAAAGGCGCTGCTCGACATACTCAAAGTTGAAGGCATAATCGCCGAATATTTCTTCGTCGGGGACAAACTCTATATATGTTCCGTCAGGTTCTCCGGTTTTTTTCCCCTGTTTTTTGTTTATAAGCTGGCCCCTGGAAAAAACCGCTTCAAAGAATTTTCCGTCCCTGAAAGAAACAACCCTGAAATGGAAAGAAAGAGCGTTAACAGCCTTGGTGCCGACCCCGTTTAAGCCGACGCTGAATTGAAACACATCATCGTTGTACTTAGCCCCGGTGTTTATTACGGAAACGCATTCAATAACCTTGCCCAGGGGTATACCCCGGCCAAAATCCCTTACCTTAACTACATTACCTGTAATAGATATGAGAATCTTTTTGCCGAAACCCATAATATATTCATCCACCGCGTTATCTATAACTTCTTTCAAGAGGATATAGATGCCGTCATCCAGGTTACTGCCGTCGCCGAGACGCCCGATATACATTCCGGTTCGAAGGCGGATATGTTCCAGAGAACTGAGCGTTTTTATTTTGCTTTCATCATAAACGGGTACGTTGTTTTCTTTTTTCATAGATTGAAGATATCAGTCTTTCCAGTATAGCAGATTTGGAGTATTTATTGCAAGAAAGTGGCGCTTTCTATTTCCTGCCTGTACGGAAGCGACGGCTGGGCCCCCAGCCTGCTGACCGCCATAGATCCGGCTTTATTGCCATACTCGACTGCCGAAATCATATCACTGCCTTCCAACAATTTGACAGCCATGGCCGCGGTAAAAGCATCACCCGCGGCAGTAGTATCTACTACTTCGGTCTTATACGCGGGTATGTGCTTGTAATCACCGGCATCCACATATAAAGCACCTTTACTGCCCATCTTTAAAACAACCTTCTTTACTCCTTTTTGGAGAAATATATCAGCAGCTTTCAAGGCTTTATCGAAATTGTTTATCTCAAGGCCCGTCAATTTTTCAGCTTCAGTCTCATTGGGACTCAAAATATATACGCCTTTAAACATACCAGGATCACAACTTCTGGCAGGACCGGCATCAACTATTACTTTTTTCCCCTTCGACACAGCCAGGGTTATAATGCTTCCTACCGTATCCAGGGGTATCTCAAGCTGTAAAAGGATCATTTCATAGCCGTCGATTACATTTTCCATCAACTCCATATCTTTCCTCCCAAAAGCCAGGTTCGCGCCTGCATTAACAAGTATCCTGTTTTGCCCGTCAGGTTCCAGTATTATATATGCTGTTCCGGTCTGTTCCCCGACAGTATCGATGTAAGAAACGTCAACCTTGTTTTTTTTCAGGTTCTTTAGTAATTGCCTGCCATGCTCGTCATTTCCAAGCTTACCGATAAATGCGACCGGGCATCCCAGCCTTGAGGCTGCTACTGCCTGGTTTGCACCCTTGCCGCCGGGAACCTTCTCGATCCTATCGCAAATGACACTCTCCCCTGGCTTTGGCAGCCTGTCAACTTTTATAATGACATCCATGTTTATACTGCCTATAACCAGTAATTTATCCAGTTTATTCCCCTTTAGCCGTGTTCCAGTCGCTCCGCGGTCGCCAGATAGTGATTGATCGCCTCTTCCCAGTCCTTCAGTTCTCGACGATACATCGTCTCCAGCGCCTTCACATTGATCGCGTTGCCCCTCTCCGTTAATCCGGTGTATGTGTAAGTAATCTCCGCCTCGGTCGTTTCTCCCCCAATGTCTCCATAGCATTGGATCGTTATCCACCACAGCCTTTCTGGCGTGAAAACTGTATACTCAATGAACGCCTGGTCAGGGTGGTATTTCGAGACTGTCCACGTAAAATCAGATTCCTGTCCGTGATGGGCCTGCGTATTGAAGACCATATG
>JBFMGN010000832.1:0-2139 GCA_040752435.1 Spirochaetota bacterium | reverse complement strand
ACACTTTCCGATGCTTCAACGATAAAATCTTCCTCGTAGGTGCAGGCACGAATACCGGCGAAATAGGTGATGATATCGGATCGTTTAAGCCTGGTGTTAAGCGCCAGGTGTTGCATGAGTTTATCTATATCTTTTTCTTCCGTCGAGTAATCCTCCCGGTAAGGGATTTCTTCAGCGGTGGGGCCTATTAAGAGATTGCCTTCAACGGTGGGTACAAGTCCGCCGCCTTTCGTTTTCGATTTGATCTGGGCGAGGGAAGGCATGGCGGCGATGGTTGCCTGGTATTTTCCCGTTTTTCTGTCCAATACAGCTTCCACGCCTTTGCGGGGGTGGATGGAAAAGAATCTGTCCTGGGCAAACTCCGCAATTGTATCAGACCAGGCTCCGGCGGCATTGATAACTACATCAGTTTTCACATTCCCCCGGTTGGTCGTTATTGCGGTTATATGGTTATGTTCCAGTTTAAAACCTGAAACAGCCGTATTAAGGTATACTTCTGCCCCGTTTTCAACGGCATTTTCAGCAAAGGCGACCGTCGTCTTCTGGGGTGAGATGATACCGGCGGAGGGCAAAAAAAAGGCGCCATGCTGCCACGGTGTGATATAAGGCTCCTTTAGGAAAACTTTCTCTCTGTCCAGGTACTCGAAACCATTCACGGAATTTTTTCGGGCGCGCTTTATTAAAAACGGCAGAAACATTTTTGTATATGGAGTACGGAACAGGATGAGGGAACCGCATCTGTGAAACGCCAGATCCAGGTCTTTGCAGATTTGCGTATACGCTCGATGACCGCGTATATTGTAGAATGCCTTCTTTGTGCCCGGCTTCGGTGCAAAACCTGGATGCACCATTCCGTCGTTTCTGCTCGAGGAATGGACAGCAACATCCTCCTCCTTTTCCAGGAGGGCGATGGTTATATCGTAGTGTGTCAATTCCCGTGCAATAGCTGTTCCAACTATGCCGCCGCCTATTATAACTGCATTGAAATGCTTTCCTTCAAGTTTGCTATCCTTGATCCGGGGAAGCGGCATGACATCAGCAGGAATATTTTCGACCTCAATATCATTAACCACGCCTTTGTAGCCCCATCCCGCGGCGGTGTATCCGGCGGTTATTTTATCAGGCCAGGATTTTACCCGCCCTGAAAGGACAATGGATTTTTTCCGTTCTGAGATTTCAACCCCGGACAGATTCCGGGATTCGAGCATGATTCGTATTGTTTTCAAACTGTTATTCATGGCGCCGGTACTGCATTTATTATTTCAGATCAATTTTCCCGCTGATTATTCGAAGGAGATTTTTTTCGCCGTATATCAGGATACTCTTCATGACCCGCAACGCGGCTTTCTGATTTTTTGTTTCAATATATCCGCTGAGTTTTCTGTGAAACCAAAAGACTTTCTTCACTACCGACGGATCGGAGTAAAAAATTTTAAGCAGGTTCGTATACACCGGTTTAAAAGAGTTTAATAGAAGCGGATAAATAAGGTTACCTGTAGCCATGGCAATCGTGTGGTGGAAATTGAAGTCTATCTCGGTTATTGACTCTTTATCGTCGATCTTAAGATCCCTCTCTTTTTCCAGGATCAAGTTGAGTGTTTTCAGATGCTCCTCATTCCGATTAAGCGCAGCCATGCTTGCCAGCTCAGTCTCAATCAGCCGTCTCATTTCCAGGAGACTTTTTAAAAGCCCGGGATCGAGATCTCCCTTGTTGTAATTGAACAGGGAGATGAGAACCTCGATTGACCCCTCGGTTCTATAATCGTTAATGAATACACCTTTCCGCGGGACAATCGTTAAAAGCCCGCGATAAGCCAGCTCCAGAAGCCCCTCATGGACCACAGGCCGGCTGACCCGTAACTGCCGGGCGAGCTCCCGTTCTGGTGGTAGTTTCTGGCCTGTCTTGAAACGACCCGAAAGAATAAGGGGTTCAAACCTGGAAATAAACTCCTCTTTAAGGCTTTTTACGGTCAAAGGTTCAAGTTCGACCATGGTAACGGACAATTTACTCCTCCATCTAGAATCTAATTGTATCGGCTGGTGGTAATATCACCAACCAGAAACAGTATAAACCTGCTTTACATATGTGTCAAGGCCTGCATCCGCTAATAACATTACAAAACTGTAATACGCCGGAAA
>JBFMGN010000831.1:0-2141 GCA_040752435.1 Spirochaetota bacterium | reverse complement strand
TTTTCCAATCTCCTTCTGCGGCACAAGCGAAGGAAGGGAAGAGGCCTCTTGTCGAACCACTCTTCAACAATATTTGACACAAAGGCAATCGTCTCTTTGGTATGCCGGGCGGTCAACAATATTTGATTGTTCTGATTCCCGTTTTGACCCTCCGGGAATTCTCGAAGGATTTCCTGGGATTTACGGTGCTGGAGAATTATTTTAATCTTTCTTCTTAATTCCGATGGGTTGGAAATGTTTAAGAAAATGAGAAGAAGCATCATGATTGCCCTTAAAGGTGCTTGATGGTAAAGGGTCCCATCAACGTCGAGCAAAACCCCTTTGATATTATGAAATTCCTGGATTTGCTTGGTTGGCATTTTCTACGATTGTTATTACTAAGAAATCGATAATGGATCAGACATACCCCTCCAAATCTCCCCTACCCCCTCTTTCTCAAAGAGGGGATTTCTTCACTTTGTAAGGGGAGGGAAGGAAGGATTTCGTGTTTTTGTCTAACATATTATGGGTTGACTAATAAACCATGCAGGAATATCGACCGGGCTATCGATCCCTTTTAAAAATCGCCACCGTTCTCGCAAAAAAGTATATCTGAAGCAACAAAAAAAGATTTAACACATCATCTTTTCCGCTCAGTTTATCCCGAACGTTAAATAAAACAGTCACGCTTGGAAGAAGGAGAAGTAAAATAAAAATGCCAAGCAGGTTTATATTTCCTATGATAATAACCGCCAATAAGAAAAAGGGAATTAATAATCCAAAATATAGCGGGATGGAAAGGCTGGGAAGTTCTTTCCACTGCAGGCCGTGGGAAAAGACCCCTTTCAAATTCCCCTGCCCTCTCCAGATTTCCTTTTTCATGAATTCTTTTACCGTCGAAGCCTCTCCCAGGTGGATCACCACAATTCTGCTGTCTGAAATAATCTTCCCATATTTCGCGATTCTGAAAGAAAAATCTGCATCCTCACAAGTGACCAAATCTTCGTTGAAACCCCCGATGGCAAGAAACTGATCCCTGCGAACGAAAAGATTCATGGACTCGAGCCAATTCACTTCTTGAACTTCTTTATTCTTTCTCCTCACGATATACCATGAGCGCTGAACCCAGGTAGCTTTATCCGGGACGGTCGGCGGCGCCCCCCAGGCGGCCACATCCGTTTTTTCGAAATAGGGTGCGGCCCGGTTCAGCCAATCCCCGGAGACTATGCAATCCGCGTCTACAAAAGCAATAATATCCCCTTTTGCCTGCCGGGCCCCCAGGTTTCTAAGGCCGGAAACGTTCTTGTCTTTATCTACAATCACGCCGGCCCCGCTCTCTTCCGCAATTTCGCGGGTTCCATCGGTTGATCCGTTGTCAATTACAATCACCTCTAAGTTTTCACGGGGGTAATTTAGATTCAGAATGGAATCAAGGCACGCAGGAAGGCGTCTCCCTTCGTTGTAAGCAGGAATGATGATGGATACGTTATGCATGGTTACCAGAAAAATCAAAGCTCATAGCTCACAGCTCATAGCGAGTATTAAGACGGTAAGCGGTAAGCCGTCAGCCGTAAGACGCAAGTGATTAGTTGTCGGCAGTCAAATGATCATGTTCCATGATCATCCAGAAACCCAACCACGAAATATCATCCTGATCAAGTCTGCGGAAGGGTTTTGCTAATTTAGGATGGATGATCTTAATTTTTACCGGATCGAGCTTCTCGGTGGGTTCCAATTTCAGGCATTTCAGCCTAAATTTGTCAGCCAATTCTTTATATCGATCCACTCGCCACCTATTGGGAAATCCTTTATAACCATACATCAGTTTATAGACTAATGGCGACCAAGTTAAGAAATCATAATCTTTATATCGGTCTAAATTATGACTTCTTAGGTCGACTTGATGGATTGATACTCCCACTTTTTTTAAAGCCCTGCTTACATCGAGAAATGTATTTTCCAAATCGTTGACATGCTCTAAAACCGCTCTTGAAATAATAAGGTCATATCTATTGTTTTCGCCGCTAAGTCCCTTTTTCGTTATGGAATATTTTATTTTTCCCGGGTCAAAACCGCTTTGGGGATTTCCATACTTTATAAAAGCGCTACAAGCCCTTTCCCTTGCCCTATCTTTTAAGGAGTGGATGATCTCATGATATACT
>JBFMGN010000830.1:0-2141 GCA_040752435.1 Spirochaetota bacterium | reverse complement strand
AATCGTCCGAGAGGTCGTACAATTCGATCTCGGTCTATCGTTCGAATTTGATCTAAGACAACATATCCAACCTTGCCCTTAAATCGGCAGTTTACCCGAAATGGATAGGAATATTTTCCAGTAGTCAGGGGAGCCACTATGAAGGTCTGTAAATGCGCATTTAGCTCATCGGGTGAGATGACCACACAGGGTCTTGTTTTTCGAATCTCACTTCCTTTGGTAGGGTCCAAATTTACCAGTACGACATCTCCCCTTCTAATGCTCGTAGAGGTTACCATGTCCATTCGGTCTCATCGAAATGAGTGGAGGTGTAATGATCGAGGAGTTGATCTTCTTTTTGATTATGAAGACGTTTTGCTGCTTCTTCCCATCCAAATCGAGGCTTTTCGAAGGGGGTGATGACTATTGCCCCATCTCGAACATGGATATCAACCTCATCGTCTAGACCTACTTCCTTTATCAGTGGCTTGGGTAATCGCACACCGCGAGAGTTTCCAATAGGAATGAGCTTTGCTTTCATATGGAGTCGTCCTCCCTCTGTAATTACATAATATATCCTTCTGCGGCATTTGTCAAAGGGAACTATATGTCGGAAAAACGAAGCCATGTGCAATTGTCTGGTGAAGAGCATCAGACTGGGCTCAAACTTATCAACACCGGCAAGGATAAAGCCCGGAAAAATAACACGTGCTCGAATCCTTCTATTGACGGATTGGATGGTGGCGCTTAAAGATAGTGGAACGGGTCTTCCATGAGATGATGCTCGGAAGAAAATGAAGCGACACTCTCATACCATGCTGAA
Source organism: Spirochaetota bacterium (assembly GCA_040752435.1). Taxonomy (GTDB): domain Bacteria; phylum Spirochaetota; class Spirochaetia; order SPDA01; family JBFMGN01; genus JBFMGN01. Next base: position 1,339 of record JBFMGN010000830.1, on the reverse strand, counting down.
TTATATTGACTGAACAGTAGTAATTCATAGCGGAAATCAGGTGTTGTGAATCCGCGTAGGAAGCATAAGCGCCCGTTTCCGGATTGAAGACCGGCTGTCCGATAGTACCATTTAAATCAAAAAAGAGCAGGTTACCCATATTATCCTTCACTGCGGACGGAACTTGTAAAAATGGTTTTTAGATCGTTTGATTATAAACGATCTCTTATTATCATATCAGATCTTAAAATGGATAAGCGCCTCTTTTATCGCATTTTCCAATACGAAGATTGCTTCATCAATTTGTTCTTTCATTATTATCAAAGCGGGGGCCATGACAAGAATATCGCCGTTATTTCTCATTATCAGGCCGTTCCTGTAGCAATAGTCCCGGATAAAACCGCCCACCTTCAGCCGCGGGTCCAGGGGGGTATTTCCAGCATTGTCCTTAACGAGAAACAGCGCCTGCAAAAGCCCGATCCCGCTTATATTCCCCACTATTCCATATTTCGCAAGCCCTTCAAGTTTTGTACGAAGGTAAAAACCCATCTCCCGGGCCTTATCAATAATGAAGAATATAAATCAGAACCGTCGGGAGCATTACAATAACAACCGCAGCGAATAAACCGACCCAATCCGCAGTGAACATCATGGCGGATTGGATTGAGTACAAGCCCAGTGATACGGTGCGCTTCGACTCGGTGGTGATAAAAACAAGAGCCAGCATATACTCGTTCCACAGGAAAATAAAATTGAGGATAGCGGCCGTTACAATTCTTCTATTTCACCGTAACCTATATCCGCCAGGATGAGAAAAATTCTTTTATTCTCTCCCGCTATTTTCAGCAGAGTCTTATTAAACACAGTCCGCATATTCAACTCCCAATTCCCGGTACGCTTCTTCAAGTTCGCCGTCAGGGACACACTGATAGTGACAGCTCACCATATTCTCCATGTTCCTAAGCCCCTTACCCTTCACAGTCCGGGCGATAATGCATGAAGGTTTACCGGTCGCCAGCGATTGTGAAAGCGAATTTTCTATTTCCGTGAAATTGTGACCGTTGATCTCTTTGACAGCCCATCCAAAGTCAATTATCCTTCTGGCAAATGGTTCAAGGTTTATTACTTCCTCAGATTTTCCCAAGGCCTGTATCCGGTTGTAATCTACAATTGCAGTCAGGTTATCAAATCCATGCCGGCGGCTACCGGGAGGCCATGCCCGAGTGAACCGGTTGAAAATTCCACACCCGGCACATGATGGCTGATATGTTCAGAGAGCTTCCCACCGTCACAATAGTATGTCTTAAGCCATTCTTTGGGGATACACCCCGGCCGCGGCATGCCCTTTGCTTAAGACGAA
>JBFMGN010000083.1:0-9090 GCA_040752435.1 Spirochaetota bacterium | reverse complement strand
CATTACTACCACGCCGTTCAAATGCCCGGCCGCACCCTACGAAGCGGCATTGCTTCTAGCGTCATACCTCGGTACAAAGCGGCGGGAAGTGGAGATTGAAGTGGTTACTCCCGAACTATTACCGATGGGTGTCGCAGGGCCCGAAGTTGGGAATATGGTTGTTTCTTTGCTTAAAAGCCGCAGGATTCGTTTTCATCCTCAACATCAGGTGGTAAAAATTGACAGTACGCAACAAGAGATCGGTTTCCAGGATGGAAAGACGATGTCCTATAATCTTGTTGTCGGTATTCCTCCCCATGGAGTACCTTTACCCTTAAAAGGTTCTGCTCTAATGGCGGAAAGTGGATGGGTAAAGGTAAATCCAAGGACCCTTGAGACTGATATTGAAAATGTGTATGCCTTAGGCGATATAACCGGCATTCCGCTCCCAGTCGGAAAACCCTTACCCAAAGCCGGTGTCTTCGCCCATTATCAAGCGGATGCTGTTACAGAAAACATTGTCTCGAAAATAAACGGCCGACCTCCCAGGCATGATTTTGACGGCCGGGGGTACTGTTTTATTGAGTTGGGGAATGGAAAAGCAGGCTTTGCCAGTGGAAATTTTTATGCCGAACCCAAGCCTGTAGTCCATTTAAAAAATCCATCCCGGCTGTGGCACTGGGGAAAGGTTCTTTTTGAAAAGTGGTGGCTGTGGAAATGGTTTTAAGCCCTGGATTTTTAAACCTCTCCGGAGAAGGATAAGGGAAAAACATGATATATTTGGATTACAACGCGACTACACCGATAGACCCAGACGTCGTTGAAGCGATGCTGCCGTATCTGCGGGAACATTTCGGCAATCCGTCCAGCGGGCATCGGTTTGGAGTTGAGACCAGAAACGCGGTGGAGAAAGCCAGAGAACAATTAGCTGAACTTCTGGGATGCCGCAGTCAAGAAGTCGTTTTTACCGGCGGCGGAAGTGAATCCGATAACCTGGCAATAAAAGGTATTGCCTACACCTGCAAGGGGAAGGGCAATCACATCATAACTTCAAAGATAGAACATCCTGCCGTCAGCAATACATGTAAATTCTTAGAAAGAAACGGTTATACGGTCTCCTACCTCCCTGTGGATGCCTGTGGTATGGTGCAAACGGATGATGTACGTAATGCCATACGGAAGGAAACCATCCTTATAACGATTATGCATGCCAACAATGAGGTAGGAACGATTCAGCCGCTCAAGGAGATAGGCGAGCTGGCGAGGGATAAAAGGATTATCTTCCACACTGACGCCGCCCAATCCGCAGGTAAGATACCCGTATCAGTCAAAGAGCTGAACATAGACCTTCTCACTGTTGCGGGCCACAAGTTCTATGCTCCTAAAGGTGTAGGTGCCCTCTACATTCGTAACGGTATAAACATCGAACCACTTATCCACGGTGCACAGCATGAGGAAGGAAGACGGGCAGGCACAGAGAATGTGGCCGGCATAGTGGGATTGGGCAGGGCTGCGGAAATTGCCTCTTTTTCTATGGAAAAAACGTACAGTCTAGTTCTTGATCTCCGGGATCGACTCTATAAAAACCTTATCGAGAATATAGAAGATGTGAAACTAAATGGACACCCCCACAAGCGGCTTCCCAATACCCTCAACCTGAGTTTCCGAGGTGTTGACGGCGCCGCACTTTTGAAACATGTGGAAGAGGTGGCTGCGTCTCTTGGCTCAGCCTGCCACGATAAAACCAGGGAGCTATCCCCGGTCTTGCAGGCTATGGGTGTTGGAGAGGATTTCGGTTTTGGCGCCATCAGATTCAGTCTAGGGAAGTGGAATACGGCCGTGGAAATTGATCGGACCGTCGAGATATTTAAAAGGAAAGTGGAAGAGATGAGGAAGGGAAAAGAATCTAGAATTTAAGCCGATGTCTTCCCCAAGGGACATTCATCTTTTTCGAATAAACTTTCATTGTTTTAAGGTTAATGACATCCATAGCTAACGACTCCGGTTTGGCTTTTAAGTCTTGGCCGGAGTTGAAATAAATATAATCCAATAATGCTTTTTCAGGTTCGGCAATAAAATAACCGCTCTTTTCCACAAAACCCCAGAAAAGATTTCTTTTAATCTGGTGATAAGCAATGGTGCCAAAGCTGGTTTTAAAAGTTTGCGGCAGCTGGGTCGTTACGCACGTCAGAACCATCGGTAGTTGGCTGAGAATTCCATAAACGGACAAGGCACTCTCAAGCGAAATATAACTGGGTTGGTAAATTGCAGCGGCAATCTCCTCTAAACCGGGAAGGTTGAAAGGATTGGCATAAAAACCCCGGCAAATCCGCTGGATGATTTTTTTTGAGGTCAAACGTGTGAGTGACATGCGGAGGGCATGTTCTTTCAAAGACGAAAATAATTTTAAATGATTAATATGGAAGATTTTAATATCACTATAGTCTTTAAAGAAGTTTAGCCAGTCAGCGGTCGTCATTTTTCAGCTCTCGGTAAATTTTTTTAAAAACGTCCAGTTCTTCCCTGCAAATTTCAGCATATCCGGCAGAGTAAATCCGGCGATAAGCGGACGGTAAAAACAGGTCCATTTCAGTCTTTAAAATTTCAGGGCCCTCTTTTTCCAAAACAACAAATCTTGAAGACATTTCACGCGTGAATTTGTTCACTTCGTGACCATAATCCCTGATTTTCTTTTTAGCCATTTTAACAATTTCCGGAGTAAGCGTAAGTTTGAGGGTATTGATTAAGTAATGCAAATCCCACAAATCCCGCCCCTTAATATAATCACGGGCGAAAACAGCAACCACCTTGTCGCTAAAGATCTCCTCGGGTTTTTCCACAACCAGGGCAGGAGATAAGGCGAGGTCTGGATATCGAAGTATTTTTACCTGATGAGTATAAGCCGGAATATTGGCGATTTCAATGTTGGTACGGTCTTTTGAAGCCAACCCATCAGCGTCAATGATTAAATGAAAGCGCTGAAAAGTCTCGCTTTGTTTTTGAAGTTTAAGCCGGGCCTCATGGATAAAGGGCATAAAATTCTTAAGCCGGGAAACTACGGGCTTAAACTCTTGAAACAACTTATTCCAAAACCATTTGTTCTTTTTATTTAAAACAAAATCTAAATCTTCCGAGTATCGCACCCCCTGATAAGCCAAACGGAGAGCCGTACCCCCTTGAAATACCAAATTGGAAAAAAGTTCTTTTCTGAAAACGTAATCTAGAATGACCAGATGCACATATTCTTTCAATACCAGCGCAAAGCCGATTTCTTCCTGAGCCGCTTTTTTTTTGATTAGTTCGATAGTCATCATACTTGAGATAATATACCTTTTTGTATATTATCTCAAGCTAGTTATAATGATAAGATTTCCTATCCCCGCTGTCAAATTGGAATCGCCCTAAAGCCTTTAAAAACACTCGCAAATCGATTTCTTACGGCATAAAAACACATATCGCAACGGTAATGTATATCTTGTCCCCTTGGGTTTTAACAATGTTGTTCGATAAAGCTAAGAGGGTGAGCACGCTAGGGGGCTGTAGACATACGCCGGCTTACAGGCCGGACTTCGGTAACCCGTGGAGCTTTAGGCGAACTCCCGCGCCTCTGAGCACTTGATGCCTATGATGAGTGCTTTCGTAAGAGGTAGTTTTGGAGTATAATTTGAAAAGAGTTCAGACCGTAAAAGGGATATATGGATAAAGAGCAAAAAATAAAACAATTAAAAGAACTGGTGTTCTATTTCAAAGCCAACATAAAACAATATAAGTCGGCCAATTACGACGAAGCGAACACGCGGGTTGATTTCATCGATAAGTTTTTTGAACTTCTCAATTGGGATGTGCGGAATACGAGTAATACAAGTGAACGCTACCGTGACGTAATACGGGAGGACAGAGTATTGGTTTCTGGGCATGAAAAAGCTCCTGATTACAGTTTTCGCATTGGTGGCCAAAAAAAGTTTTTCGTGGAAGCAAAAAAGCCTGGGGTGAATATAAGTACCGACATTGCTTCGGCGTATCAGATCAGACGTTACGGTTACTCAGCGAAACTTCCCTTTTCTGTTTTAACTGACTTTGAGGAGTTTGCGGTCTACGACACACGTATAAAGCCGAGCGAAAAAGACAGTGCATCGCTGGGCCGTATATTTCTCTGTACCTATGAAGAATATGAAAAGCATTTTGACTTTTTATACAATACATTCTCAAAGACCGCTGTTCTACAAGGACGGTTTGACGATTACGCCGAGACGAACAAAGATAAAAAAGGCACCAGCGAAGTAGACGAGGATTTCCTTGCCATGCTTTCTGACTGGCGGGAGTTATTAGCCAAAAAAATTGCTCTGAGAAATCCTATGATCGATATTTTTCAGCTAAATTATGCGGTTCAAAAGCTCATCGATAGGATCATTTTTCTACGTTTTGCTGAAGCCCATGATCTGGAGACATTCGGTGCACTACAAAAAGCTATTGAAGAGCCAAATGCTTATTGGATGCTCAAAGGGCTTTTCGCTTTAGCGGATCAGAAGTACAATTCCGGTCTTTTTGTCATCGATGATTTCATCAACGGTCTTGAAATTGATGATGCGGCTCTCAAAGAGATTATCAATAATCTTTATTATCCTAAATGCCCATACGAATTCACGGTTTTACCCATTGAAATATTAGGGAGCGCCTACGAGCAATTCCTGGGAAAGACCATCCGGTTGACCCCGAGCCACCAAGCCAAAATAGAAGAAAAGCCTGAGGTGCGAAAAGCTGGGGGCGTCTATTACACACCCCAGTACATCGTAAACTACATTGTGGAAAACACCGTGGGCGAAAAGCTTAAGAGTAAAACGCAGGAAGAGATGTCGAAACTTGCGATTCTCGACTCCGCCTGCGGGAGCGGGAGTTTCTTAATTGGTGCTTATACGTATTTGCTTGACTGGCATCTGGAGTATTACAGCGACAGTAAGCAGGTGAAAAAGGCGTTAAAACAGGAGAAGCTTTACCAGCTTCGTGAAAACGAATACCGGCTTACCATCGAAGAGAAACAAAGAATTCTGCTCAACAACATTTACGGCGTTGATATCGACCAACAGGCAGTGGAAGTAACCAGACTTTCTCTGCTTTTAAAATTGATGGAAGGTGAAAACGCCCAGAGCGCGGGAAGTCTATTTAAACATAGCGATTTTAAGCTCCTTCCCAATCTGGACTGCAATATTAAATGCGGCAATAGCCTTATTCAGAGCGATTTTTACAGTAATAAACAAGGGACGCTTTTTGATACAGAAGAGATGCGGCGAATTAACGCCTTTGATTGGGAGGGGAAAAATGGCTTCCCGGAAATTATGAACGAGGGCGGTTTTGATTGCGTGATTGGAAATCCGCCATATGTCTTTACCCGCGATGAAGGTTTTACCGAATCGGAAAAAGAATATTTCTACAAAAAGTTTTCATTAGCACAATATCAGCTCAATACTTATATTATGTTCACAGAGTGGGGATGCAACTTGCTTAAAAACGATGGCAGGCTCGGTTTCATACTACCAAATAATTGGCTTACAATCGATACCACTTCAGTTTTTCGGACTTTTGTCCTTGAGAATTGTAAGAATAAAATTATCGTAAATAGCTATGATAAGGTTTTCAAAGATGCAAATGTGGACACTTCGATTCTTGTATTTTCGAAAATCGGTGGAGACACAATTCTATGCAACAAATTAGTTAATGGGAAGGTTGAATACATAACCACAGCCAATTCAAAACAGTTTATTGATGGGCATACGAACATCATCAATTTTGAATCAATCGGTTCAACAGAAATATTTGAATTATGTTCTAAAATAAAACGAACAGGAATCTCATTAAACGAATTAGCTGTAATAAAAGCTGGCATTAAAGCATATGAAGTCGGTAAGGGAAAACCTGCACAGACGGAAAAGATGAAGAAGGAACGTGTATACCATGCTAAGCAGAAACTTGACAAGAGCTATATTCAATATATTGATGGTGTCGATGTAGCAAGATATTTTCTTGGATGGAGTGGACAGTTCATTAAATACGGGGAGAACCTTGCGGCTCCGAGAGATATTGCACTTTTTAACTGCGAACGAATTCTGGTGCGGCAGATTCCCGTTAAACCGCCTTATTCGGTGCTTGCATCTATAGTCTCGGATACTGTCATAAATGATTTGAACAGCATGATTGTGAAGCCACTCAACGAGCAGTACAGCTTAAAATATCTTTTAGGAATTCTAAACTCGAAAATGATGTCCTTCTGGTTTAACGCCACCTTTGGCAAAATGCAACGTAAACTTTTTCCACAGTTCAAGGTAAAAGAGCTTGCATTATTTCCCATTCGCCAAATCGACTTTCATAATGAATCCGACAATGCCCTCCACGATAAGTTGGTCTCTTTGGTAGACGCCATGCTTAAAGCCAAGAAGGAACTTCGAGAAAACGCCAAAACGCCGCATGAGAAGCAGCTTATGGAAGACAGAGTGACCATTATCGACAAACAGATCGACACGCTGGTGTATAATCTTTATGGGTTGACGGAAGAAGAGATAAAGATTGTTGAGTTTAGATGAGTGACTAATTATATTGACAACGAAACTATTAAGAAAGGTTACTACTCATGAATTTTTGAGAGCAACGCTGTCAATATATACAATTCCATTATTTACCTCCCTTGCAAATTCTTGTATTGTCCACCGGACTTCGGCTAACAAAGAAACGTTGAACAAAACCGCCTGAAGGCGGTGGCTTTGGTACTTCGCAAATATTCCTAATCCTTACTAATATTCTCCTAAGACAAAAATCTTAGGAGAAACTCATGACCGAACTTATTACCCGTTTTAAGCGTGACATGGCCTTACGAGCCTTTAGTCCGCGTACCATTGCTGTCTATACAAGTCAGCTTGATGCTTATCTGCAGTACTATCAGACTAATCCCGATCCTTTCACATCAGAACAGATGAAGGATTACCTGTACTATCTTCTGGAAAAAAAGAAACTGTCTAACTCAGGAATAAGACAGTGCTACGGTGCCCTGAAGTTTTACTGCACCTACACCGGTGACCTTCCCTGGGCTATGAACAGTTTGCCTCAGTCGAAGAAAAAGAGGAGGCTTCCGACCGTGCTTACCATTCAGGAAACCTCAAGGCTCTTGAAGGCAGCCGCGAATCTGAAACACCAGACTATGCTGACCCTGATTTATTCTTCCGGATTACGTGTTTCCGAACTGCCCCCGCTTGTTACAAACGACATCCAACGGACCGGGATGAAACTACTGGTACGAGAAGCCAAGGGCGGCAAAGACCGCTATACCGTTTTATCACAGCACTGTCTTACTCTTCTGGAAACCTACTGGAAAGCATACCGTCCGAAAGAATATCTTTTTCCCGGAAGAGGCGGGAAAACAAGGCTGTCGGTGCGTGCTTGTCAGCACGCTTTTGAGTTGGCCAAGGCGAAGGCCGCTATCAGCAAAAAAGGCGGTATCCCTACTCTACGCCACTCTTTTGCCACCCCTGCGCTGGAAGGCGGCATGGGGATCTTTCAACTACAGAAAATGCTCGGGCATAAGAATCTGAAGACCACCCTGGGGTACGTCCACCTTTCCGAAGAAAAAATCCTCGTATAAAAACTATTTCGGTGCTGCCATCGGCTTTTTTGCCATTCTGCACACCTGGGGTCAGAAACTGAACCTGCCTCCGCATCTGCCTGGCGTAGTCCCCGGCGGCGGCTATTCGGAGAAAAAGAACAAGTGGATAGCCTGTAAGAAAGCCTATCTTCTTCCGGCAGGGGTCCTCCAAAAGCGGTTTCGCTCCCTGTTTTTATGCGGATTGAAGAAGCTCTACGATGAAGGCACGCTGAATTGTGCGGGTAGTTCTCTATCGGGGGAAAGGGACTTCCAGGACCTTGTGGACACGCTATTCAGAACGACCTGGGTGGTGTATCTGAAAGAAGCCTTTCAGTCCAGCGAGAGTGTGATAAAATATCTGGCCCGTTACACACACCGTATCGCTATCAGTAATCATCGGATCATAAAAATGGAGGATGACACGGTTACCTTTTCCTACAAGGATTATACGGATGGGAATCGGAAGAAAGCATTGACGCTGCCGGTGGTGGAGTTTATGCGTCGTTTTCTCCGGCATGTGGTGTCGCCCGGATTTGTGCGCATCCGCTATTTTGGCCGGCTTAGTAACCGGAACAAGGCCAAAACGCTGATGGAACTTGGTGTGGTAAAGGTGGAAAAAGAAGCGCAAGAAACCCATGGCGAAACCTGGCAGGAGGTGTACCTGCGGGTGACGGGAGAAGACCTTAAGAACTGTCCGAAATGCAAGCAGGGCAGACTTCAGCAAACGGAGGTTCTCCCTGTGGGATTTCAGCGGGCACCGCCGGAGATGATTGCGTAAGACGATTGTGACAGGTAGTTTTTATTCAGGAGGTTCCTCGTTCTGTGCTGAATGGGGAAGGTATATGGACAGAGTTGCGATTTTGTTTCTCCCGTAGGTCTGTAATGGGGAAGATAAGCATTGTTATTATAGAAAAAGTCTCCGCTGCGGGGAAATAAAGCGGTAACAGCCGCTATTCCCTGCGGGAAAAACCGCTTTTAATACCCGGGGAAATGATTTAAACTCTATAGAAGAGGGCCAACTGATCAGATCGGTTTCGTCCAACTCGGAAGGCTATTTTCCCGAGGACGGAAAAATAGCCTCCTAAACGTTCTAAACGTTGCACAAACATCAACGTGAGTGGCAGATAGTAAGGAAGTTGCAGAACCACACCCACACTTAGCTCCTGCTGTAATCTTTGCAATACCTTGAAATATCACTCCCGGAGACCCGATTTTTATGAATAAAGGAAAAGAGCAAAATGATTGAGTTGTTCTCTTAAGAATTGCACTTTACCTGAGAAGCTCACTCTCTTTTCGTTCGTTACTCCACCCAATGGCCTATGGACGTTGATTCCAGGTTTCTGCTGCAACCAGCTACTTTGTTAAATAGGCGGTAACTGCTTGTTCTTCCCATTGTGGGTATTCTTCCGGGTTTTGAAGACAGTACTGCCAAGCCTCGTGGAGTAAGGCTATGGGCGAAGACCCTAGCAGTTCAGATGACGTTT
>JBFMGN010000829.1:0-2142 GCA_040752435.1 Spirochaetota bacterium | reverse complement strand
TGAGAATATAGCCGGGAAGAAATTTCTTGGAAGATACCTTTTTTTTGCCCTCCCGGACTTCTACAACCTCCTCAGAGGGTACTTTTACATCGGTAACCGCACCCGTGAAAACGTTATTTTCTATGAGTTTCCGAATATGCTTCTCTACCTTATTTTCATACCCTGAGTAAGTATGGACAACATACCACCCTTTTGCCATTTTCCCCCGCTATTACGCTTTTCTATATCCAGTGTTACATGGATTCAACTGTCAAAAGATAAAATCAATACCAACAAGCAGCAGAAAATCCACGAGTCCGAGAACAACTGCAAAAATTATAGTGGAAATAATGACCACCTTGGTTGAGGATATAACTTCATCCCTGCTGGGCCACACAACCTTTTTCAGTTCCGAATAGCTTTCCTGAAAGAACTGAATAATTTTCTTCATCTCTATCTCCTGATTGAACAGGCCAGGTAGGATTCGAACCTACAACATCCGGTTTTGGAGACCGGCGCTCTAGCCGTTGGAGCTACTGGCCTAAGCATCCGCATACAATTTTCTGAATTGCGACAGTGGTTATTTCACTTTGGTTTCTCTGTGAAGAGTATGCTTTTTGTCAAATCTACAAAACTTTTTTAGCTCCAGCTTACCTTCGATATTTCTTCTATTTTTTTTTGTCGTATAGTTTCTCCGCTTACATTCAGTGCACTCGAGCGCAATTATTTCAACATTACCTTTTTTTGCTTTCGCCATGGTAAAAAAACTCCTCACATTCAAGTCAACATTCAGGTCAGAGGGTTACTATACGAAAAATCCCCTACAATGTCAACGGGTGTACAAGCCCCCGATCGGGTTCGAACCGATGACCCCCACCTTACCATGGTGGTGCTCTGCCTGCTGAGCTACAGGGGCAAAAAAAGGGAAATAATCGCAAAAAAGTAGCAAAGTTGGCATATTTTGTCAATAGTAATAGGAGAAAATAACTACTTAATACAAAAATAATCAGTCTGAGGCTTGTCAAAATTCATACAAAAATGTAGTATTTTACTCCAATTATGTCAGATTCATTGCAGGAAAAACTCCACTACCGGAGGAAAATACAAGAACTGAGCCTTTTATTCGAAATAAGCCGGATACTTGACCAGAGTATAGATCTGCAGCTAGCTATTAGTCCGGTTTTACGGGAAATTGCCGATCACATGGGTATGCTGCGCGGCACTATAGCGATACTTAACCGGAAAACCGGAGAAATTTTTATCGAGGCAGCCTACGGGTTATCAGAATCGCAACGGGAACGGGGTAAATACCGCCTGGGAGAAGGCATAACCGGCAAAGTCGTTGAAACCGGACAACCGATGGTTATTCCCAACATTTCTACAGAAGGAATGTTTCTAAACCGTACCGGTGCACGAAAAGAACTTCAGAAGAAGGATATCTCATTCATTTGCGTTCCCATTAAAATAGGCAATGAAACAATTGGGGCTTTCAGTGTGGACCGGCTGTTCGCCGAAAATATCAGTCTTGATGAAGATGTCCGGCTGCTTTCAATCATCAGTTCGATGATAGCCCAGGCTATAAAATTACGCCGTTCCATACAGGAAGAACGTCAAAAACTTCTGGAGGAAAACAGCCGCCTTCAGAATAAGTTGAAGGATAAATTCCGGCCTTCAAATATCATCGGCAATTCCAATATCATGCAGGAAGTCTTCGATCTGATTGCTCAGGTTTCGAAAAGCGATGCCACTGTTATAATACGGGGGGAAAGCGGAACGGGAAAAGAGCTGGTAGCACATGCGATTCACTACAATAGTCTCCGCTCAGATAAACCATTTATCAAGGTAAACTGCGCAGCGCTGCCAGAATCCGTTATCGAAAGCGAGTTATTCGGTCATGAAAAAGGCGCCTTTACAAGCGCCGTCTCCAGCCGGAAAGGGAGATTTGAACTATCCCATAACGGCACGATATTTTTAGACGAAATAGGCGATCTTTCCCCAACCACCCAGGTAAAGCTTCTCAGGGTCCTCCAGGAGAAGGAGTTCGAACGGGTCGGCGGCAACCAGACAATCCGTACCAATGTCCGGGTGGTGGCTGCCACCAATCGAAACCTTGAACGTCTTATGGAAGAGGGAAAGTTCAGGGAAGACCTCTATTACAGGCTG
>JBFMGN010000828.1:0-2145 GCA_040752435.1 Spirochaetota bacterium | reverse complement strand
AATTTAAAAACAGTCTTGCGGAACTAAAAAAGGAACTGAGTACCCTTTACGTCCAGGGCAAGCTGGAAAACTTTCTTTCTTTTTTGGAGATTGCTGCCTTTTTATCCCGGGAGGTGAACACATGCTCTTGAAGATTGATCCGCTGGATCCTCTTTTTTTCCGGAACGGCCGTCCTTTTACCATGGGCGAGGACGACTGGGCGGAAAATTTTTTCCCTCCTTCTCCTGGTGTTATTTACGGGGCGCTACGCACCCTTTACTTTTCCCAACACCCGGAAGAACTGCCTTTAGCTCAAACCAAAGATGACCCAACGGCCGGGCTTAATATTAAACTGCTTTACTGGCTGGCCGGTAAAGAAGAACTAAAAAGCCCGCATTTTCCCCTTCCTTTAGATATAGTCAAAATAGACGGAAAAGATGGGTTATCTTTTCGTCTTCTTGTTTTGCACCGGCTAAAGGACGTAGCCGCCAATTGTCCTTTACCCTGGGTGTTGAAAAGTGAAGGGGAAAAAGTAGAAGCTTCCGGGCCGTGTCTGCTTGAAAATCTTGCTTTAGAAGGATACCTGGCCGGGGAGAGAAAAGATTTTGCCGCTGCCCGGTTAAATGACTATGTCTTTACTGAAAACAGGGTGGGCATTGGTCGAAATCCGCACACTCTGACTGCTGAAGAGCACAAGCTTTACCGTCTGCCCATGTCCAGGCTAAAAAACTTAAGCCTGGCCGTGGAATACGAAGGGCTGTCACTGTTCCCGAAAGGACTTTTGCGTTTAGGCGGGGAGGGAAGAGCGGCTTTTTACAGCCATCTTAAAGAAGAAAGCGCTTGCGTGCAGGAGCCGCAGTTCCAAAACGACAGATATTTTAAACTTTATCTGGCAACGCCGGCTTTTTTTGCTGGGGGGTGGCTTCCGGGATGGATAAGTAAAAAAGACCTGAGTGGCCGTTACCAAAAAGAAGGGTGTGAATTTTCGCTTCAACTGCTGGCTGCAGCGACAGGAAAGCCTCAACCTGTCGGAGGATTTAATATTAAGAACAAGATAAAAGGACCAAAGGAAATGCGCCAGGCAGTTCCCGCCGGCAGCGTATATTATTTTAAACTTACCGCCGGAGAAATTTCGGAGGTGGTTAAATGCTTTCACGGTCGCAGTATTTCTGATTACCGGCCGGAAGAAGGCTTCGGGATTTTTCTGGTAGGTCGCTTCAGCCAGGAAAGCCTGGCGGCAATAAGGCAAGAGGAGGAGACTTAAATTGCTGGTCATTACTTCGGTAGGAACATCACTTTTAGAACACTGCCGGGAGACGTATAACGAGCTTGCCAATGATTATTATTACTTAAAGGATTGCCCTGCTTCTCTCTGGGAAAACAATCAAAAGCGGATTGAAAAAATTAGAAAAGTACTTCTTTCCTGGGCCAAAGTGGAGGAAGATACCAGTGCGGAAATAAAAAGTTTGTTAAAGATTCGGGCGCATGCAAAAGAGGAAATTACCGTGCAGTTAATTGCTACTGATACCATTTTATCCTGCTTGGCTGCCGAGGTTCTTTGCGCAGTATTAAAAAAAGAAATGATTACGAATTTCGATCCTGATAGAGATGTAATTAAATGGTTGCATGTCCGTGACAGGAAGAAATTTGAAAAAGAGGGCCTGGTTAATCTGGTGGCCAGAATAGAAGAAGTGGCCGCTACTTCAACAGAAACTGGGATTAATATTACAGGTGGCTATAAAGCCCTTATACCTTACCTTACCATTTTAGGACAGGTGTACGGCCACCGCCTTTATTACATCTTTGAAGATACGGATGAATTGATTTTACTTCCTCAGGTTCCTGTAAACATTAACTGGGGCCTTTTTGAAAAATATGCCCACGTATTTCAGGACCTTGAAAAAGGTGTGTATAACTGGCGCTTCAGTTGTCTAACCTCTTCATCTTGAGGTCTTAGCCTGCCGCTACCGGGAAAAGCATTGCCTTTGTGTTTACTGTATTCTGCTACCCACCGATACAAAGTCTTGGGGTTGACCCCCGAATCCGCAGCAACACTAGAAACGCTTCTTCCACGATCCTCAATCAACTGCACAGTCTCCAGCTTAAACTCCTTGTTGTAACGTTTACCCTGGTTGCTCATTATGGACACCTCCAATAATTTAATTA
>JBFMGN010000827.1:0-2149 GCA_040752435.1 Spirochaetota bacterium | reverse complement strand
TGCCCGTGTTTATATACAGAAGGGCCAGGTGGATGAGGGCATAGCCATCCTTGATAGGATGCTTGCGGGTGATCCGGAAAACAGTATCCTTTTAAATACCCTCGGTTTTGCCTACAATGAGAAAGGTGATTATGAAGAGGCTCTGAAGATATACGAACGGGTTCTCACCAGGTCGGAATACGAAAAGAATGCATTGTACAATACAGGCATCATTCTCTGGAAACTAGATCGCAGGCCGGAAGCCCATGCAGTCTTTCTGAAGTTTTATTATATTTATCCGGAAGAGGAGGACCTCCTCTACAATCTTGGTTTCCTTGAATTTGAGATGGATAACACTGAAAATGGAATTAAGTATCTGGAAGCCTATGTAGAAAAGCATTCCGATGATATTAAAAGTCTTACGGCGATTGCAGAAGGGTATGTAAAGATTAAGTATTTCGGAAAAGGCCTTGAATATTATAATAAGATTCTAAACATAAACCCGACTAAACCGGATGTTCTGTTTGAAAAGGCCTTTATCTTGCTCACAGCCATTGGGGACAGTGTAGAAGGAATGAAAATAATCGAAGAGGCTGTTCTTGCAGGCTATAAAAACCCAAAACGGATTAAAGAATTGCTCGATAACCCGGATCTTATTAATCCGGATGAACTTACACGTTTCTTGGAAGATAAAGATTTGCTGCCGCCAGAGGAAACATCGGGTGAGAGGGAGATTGACTCATCAGTCGAAAGGCTGCCTCGCCGGTAAAGAAAAGTATCAATCGGTTTTTAGATAAAACGCCTGTTTGCCGTTTCAATTATTTTCTTCAAAGCGTTAAATACTTCCCCCGGTTCAGGAGAGGCATCAATTTCCGTTAAAAGCTTCTGTTTATCGTAGAATTGAATTAATGGTTCTGTCTGTTTCCTGTAAACCGAAAGCCGATTTTTTATCGACTCTATTTTATCGTCTGCCCGTGTAAAAAGTTCACTACTGCATACATCGCATTTCCCTGACACCTTAGGCGGCATAAACTTGATGTGATAGTTCTTACCACAGGCTTTGCATACGCGTCTGCCGGAAAGCCGTTCTATTACCGCTTCGTCGGTCAAGCTGAAACTTATGACTTTCTTTATAGCCTGTAATTTGCTTAAGCCCTCAGCCTGGGGAATAGTCCTTGGAAAACCGTCCAGAATGAATCCGTTTTCAGCATCATCACGGCTAAGACGATTTCTCACAATTTCGAGGGTCACCTCATCCGGCACAAGATCACCTGAATCCAGAATACTTTTAACTTTTTTACCCAGTTCGGTCTGATTCTTTATCTCGTTGCGAAACAAGTCACCGGTGGAAATATGCGGTATCTTGTATTCCTGGCTTGCTTTTATCGCCATTGTGCCTTTTCCTGCGCCTGGTGGTCCTAAAAAAATCAGTTCCATTCAAATCCCCCTGCTGTATTTATTTCAGTATAATCTTTTGTTTCTTTTTCATACACAACTGCGCAGTCCGGTGAACAGAAGTCTTCCCGGTTTTTCACTTTTTTTATGCCGGAAGCTTCACCCCGCGCCGGGGGGCCGGGGGATGGGAAATATCGACCGCAGTTTGCACATTCAGTATAATGAAGCGCGCAAATATTTGAGCAAAATGCTGCCTGTACGGTTTCCGACTTTATAAAAAAATCACCGCAGGTTCTACATCGTTCATAGACCGGATATTCAGTTACTTCCATACCATCTTTAGGTACAGAGCTTATCGGAAAATTAATATTTTGTCTGCCGGGAAAGCAGTCATTATTTTTCTGCCTCTTTTCATGCCCAAATTATGATCATGTGTAAAAAATTATTAGTTGATATTCGAGTACTGTTATGTTTATCTTTAAAATATCATCAGAACATTACGTATGCTATTAATTAAGGAGCAGGTTATGGATTTTATGGAAAAGATGCAGAAAACTATAAACCAGGGACTTTCAGCCTCAAAAGAGTTGTTCGGTAAGGCTAAAGAAAAGGCTAAGGATCTTGGAGAACAAGGTGTCTTGAAATTTGAAATCATGCAACTGGAAAATCAGGCCGAAAAGCTTATTGCTAAACTTGGATCCAGAGTTTACGAAGTGCTTGCTATTGAAAGCCAAAATACTATTACAAAGAAAACTTCAGGCATCAAGGATCTGCT
>JBFMGN010000826.1:0-2150 GCA_040752435.1 Spirochaetota bacterium | reverse complement strand
CCGCTGAAAAAAAATAGCGCTTTCAAGAAACGGCGAGGTCCGCTGCTTCTGGTCATTCTGGATGGGGTCGGATATGGAAAATATAAGGAGGGGGATGCGGTTTTAAACGCTTTGACCCCCAATCTTGAGCGGTTGACGGCAACCTGTCCGCATACCCGGCTTAAGGCCCACGGTACTGCGGTGGGGCTTCCTTCCGATGACGACATGGGGAACAGCGAGGTGGGGCATAATGCCATCGGCTGCGGCCGGGTGTACGCCCAGGGCGCCAAGCTTGTATCCAGGTCCATAGAATCCGGGGATCTTTTCAAGGGCAAAACCTGGATAAAACTGGTCGAAAACGTAATGCAGACCGGGGGAGCCCTGCATTTCATCGGCCTTTTTTCCGACGGCAATGTCCATAGTAATATCGATCATCTGAAAGGCATGCTGAAACAGGCAAAAAGTGAGGGGATCAAGAAGGCGAGGATTCATGCTCTCTTGGACGGCAGGGATGTAGGTGAGACTTCCGCCCTGGAATACATTGATCCCTTCGAGGAGTATTTGAAGGCTTTTAGTAAAGCCGGTTTCGATTACCGTATCGCCTCCGGCGGGGGCAGGATGGTCATTACCATGGACCGGTACGGCGCCAACTGGGGTATGGTCAAGCGGGGATGGGAAACCCACGTGCTGGGCCGGGGCCGGCAGTTCACATCCGCCCATGCTGCCATAGTTACCTTACGGACGGAAACCAATGCCATAGATCAGGATCTGCCGCCCTTTGTGATTACCGAAAACGGAAACCCGGTCGGACCGATTGTAGACGGGGATTCGGTTATTTATTACAACTTCCGCGGCGACCGGGCCTTGGAAATTACCGCGGCTTTCGAGGAAGACAAGTTCGATAAATTCGACCGGGGGAAAAGACCCAAGGTTGAATACGCCGGCATGATGGAGTACGACGGTGATATGAAAGTTCCCAAACAGTACTTGGTTGAGCCGCCCTCCATTGACCGCACAGTGGGTGAATACCTTGCGGTAACAGGTTTACGGCAGTTTGCCATGAGCGAGACCCAGAAATTCGGGCACGTAACCTATTTTTACAATGGAAACAGGACTGGGAAGTTCAACGAAGCCCTGGAGGAGTACGTGGAGATTCCTTCCGACATCGTTCCCTTCGAGCAGAGGCCGTGGATGAAGTGCGCTGAAATTACCGACCGGATAATTAAGGCCATTGGGAGCGGGAAATACGATTTTCTCCGCATCAATTATCCCAATGGCGATATGGTAGGTCATACCGGGATATATTCCGCGGTTATATGCGCCATGGAAGCCCTCGACCTCTGCCTGGCACGGGTTGAGGCGGCTGTAAGGCAGGCCGGGGGGATAATGATAATTGCCGCGGATCACGGGAACTCCGACGATATGTTTGAACATGACAAAAAGACCGGTGAAGTTATCGTAAAAGAAAACGGGCAGCCCAAAGCGAAAACCGCCCATTCCCTTAATCCCGTACCGTGTATTATCTATGACCCTGAATACCAGAGGGAATACAGCGCTGTCTTGAACGAAGGGCTCGGTATAAGTTCCCTGGCCGCAACGTGTATTGAACTGCTGGGGTTTCTTCCCCCGGATGACTACGATAAAAGTATCGTGAACATGACCAAAACATAGACGGAACAGAATGAACTTAAGTTCGGAGCATCAAACTGGAAACCGGTAAGAGGTGTCGAGCAGGCTGCAAAGGGAAGGGAATGGCTGTAGAAGTAGAGCTTAAGGCGTGGGTGGATGATAAAGCCCGTGTGGAAAATTGGCTTAATGAAAACTGTACCTTCATAAGAAGTTACGAGAAAGATGATATATATTTTGCGCCGGAAGATGATGTGATAAAAAGGCTTAGTTTCCGCCTTCGCCGGGAAGGCAAAGATAGTATTGTTACCATCAAGGAAAAAGCGATAGTCGCCGGCCTGGAAGAAAATATTGAAACCGAGTTTTCCGTATCCGACGGGGACGCCTTTGTCGGGTTTGTTACCGCCCTGGGATTCAAGAGCTATGTGCGGAAAAGGAAAAGAGGTAAAGAATATCTTTCCGGAGGTCTCCGCATAGAGTTAAGTGATGTGGAGTGCCTGGGGACTTTCATCGAGGTGGAAAAACTGCTGGATTCTTCTTCCCAG
>JBFMGN010000825.1:1269-2153 GCA_040752435.1 Spirochaetota bacterium | reverse complement strand
CCAGCCTGACCGGAAAGCCAGCCCATGTCTGCCGCACTCCCACGCCTGCCTCAGTTTCCTGCATACAGAGACGTATAGACTTGCCGAAGTAGATATTTTTTACTTATAGGTCCGACCTATTTTATATATTAATTGCTTAGAAAATAAGTATAAAAGCCATAAAGCCTGTTCTAAAAATGTACTAAACATCCGCCACCTTGGTAACCTAGTACTTTCAAGATGGGCCACTTAAAGGAGGAATGCGTATGATGTATTTCAAAGGTACGGCTATAAAAAGATTGTGCTTGATCCTGGCTGGTATTTCCTTCTGGGCATTCATTGCCGGGAACGCCGGCGCTCAGCTCATGGTTGAGAATGCGAACAATTCGGATAACCTTGCCTCCGTTGGAGAGGTGCTTGCCGGGAATGGGTTTTTTGAAGACTTTGACCGTGGCCGGGCTGATAACTGGATCGACGACGAGTCAGGGGTATGGTCTTTTACGGACAGTGTTTACCGAATGGTGGGCAGTGGCGCAGGAGCCTTGAGGGCCAGTTGCTATAATGCGCCTTTTGATAACTTTACCTATCAACTCGACGTTCGGCGGATGCAGGGCAATCCGGATGCCTCCCAGGGTATGGTTTTCCGGTTGAGTAACACGGGCAATTTTTATGTATTTGCCATCGCGAGCAGCGGCTATTACAGCGCCTTTAAATTTGACGGACGCAACGGGTACGAGATGATACCCTGGACCACGAGTCCTGCCGTCAAGCAGGGGCTCAAGGTATGGAATACCCTGAAAGTGGTCTGCAACGGGCCGACTATAGAATTTTCCGTCAATGGCACGGCATTGAAAACTATCAAGGACAACTCTCCGTATCTGTCCGGTATGGTCGGAGTATTCGCC
>JBFMGN010000825.1:0-1259 GCA_040752435.1 Spirochaetota bacterium | reverse complement strand
AGGCAGGAGCGCAAGGCAATCCTATCGTGGATTTTGATAACGTCAGGCTTACCGGTGCCCGCTGATTTTATCCTGGCCGGCTCTGGTTTTGCAGGATAAGCGGCTTATCCGAAGGGATTATCCGAAGATTATTGACATCGACACACAGGCGGGGGGCTGACCCCGCCTTTTTCCTATTTGGAAGATCACAGATGTTCCCCATTTCCCTTTTATCTATGAGGGAGGAGTGTTGTCATCGCTCCCATACACGATAGCCTAAATCCAAGGTAACGCCAGCCTTAATAAGGACTGTATCAGTTATAGCAGTTTGCAGTCGTATGTACTACACGTAATACGCTGTTATTGCCGGTTAAATGGCAACTATTGTAGTCTACTCAAGTGAAAACCGCTATAGAAGAAAAGTATTTTCTTCTAACCACAATGCAAATTTAAACGATCGTTTTCTTCGAATTGAACCTCAAGGAATTGGCTTCTGACACAGGCTGGATTGAGAGGGGGCTTCCAATTCTTTATTTATTTAAAGTCTTACAAATCAATCGAAAAATCAAAAAAACAGTGTGGCACTCTTCCTTATGGCAGCTCATCAATCCTTCATAGCCGTTCTTTTCACGACAAACTTCTTGTCGGGTGCCGATTTGCGAAAAACGATTTCGAAATCTTCCCCATTCAGAAAGTTACTGCCGGTCACGACAATTTGATCGGCATTTTGCTCAATTTCTGATTCTGTTGACGAGAAACAAGATTCAATGATCTCAGTCTGTTTCTCTACGCTGTCTCCATTAATCTTGAGCCAGACGATCTGGGTTTCGGTGCCGACCCCACACATTGTCGGACCAGGTGGCCAAGTCGACGGAAAGCTTTGTGTCATCACAAAATATTGGGTGCCTCCCCGCTCGGCGTGGAACAGAACTTTGTCATCAGAATATGCCTCACTTGGACCTGGTGGTTTTTCCTCAATTGTAATTCTCTTTGGTGTAAGGGATTTTGGAATAAAATACATTGGACCACCGGGATAGGCAACGAGGCGGGATTCATCCTCCTCCCAGAGTTTTTTTGCCTCGTGACGCTCTAACGGACCCTGCGAGAGAGACCGCTCGACCCCGTATTCTCCTGTCACGGGGATTGTAGACCAAACCAACCAGCGGAAGACAGTCGAAGGCTGGCGCACAAACATGCCGTCGGTAAGAATGGTAGATAGTATTAGCTCTTCAGGATCTACCGACAGAACCACTGGGTTCCTGAGCTGAAGTCTGCTATAA
>JBFMGN010000824.1:0-2175 GCA_040752435.1 Spirochaetota bacterium | reverse complement strand
ACGAGTTGGCGAAATTGGTTTTCCGGTATCGTTGTGACAGGTGCGATAGTTGCGGGGTTATTATATTTTGCAGATGATATATTTTTGTATGATGGTTTATCATCTGTCTCGTGGAAATTCCTGGTAGTTGCCTATTTGTTCTTGTGGTGTAATCAATTTGTTTCATCTTTTCGTCTTTTGATTGCCTCTCGTGTGCCGCTTTCTAAAAAAACATATATGTACAGTATGAACGTAAATGTTCTGCAGCAAGTTGCAGTTAGATTTTTACCTATGCGTACGAGTGAGATTTTGTGGATTTATCTTGTAAAGAAAAGGTTTCAATTCAATATCCGTAATTCGATCAGTCTTCTTGTGCATATCCGTGTTTGGGATATGTGTATTTTATTTGCTTTGGTCACTGTTGTTATTCCTCTGACATTGGCGGAAGGGATATCAAGTCATTATCAAAGTACACTGTTGGTTGTCGTTGTATTAGGTTTGTTTTTTCTTATGCTTTTGCCGACGCGAGTTTTTTTTCGATTTACGAGGAAGGTTTCGCGTTGGATGAAATTTCATCGCTGGCCGCGTCTTTGTCGGTTGCATGGTTTGGGTATTTTACGTTCACTGAGAGTGGCTGCCAGGCACAGGCCGATTGCTCAGATAGCATTGGCTCTTATTAGTTGGATATCTTCATTTGCCAGTATGATTTTTATCCTGCATGCTCTAGGTGTGAGTTTGCCTTTACATCAGGCACTTATTGCATTAACAATGCTTCTCGTTTCGTCAGCTTTACCTTTGCCGGCTTTGGGGATTGTTGGTGGAGGGGAGCTTGGTTTTGCTGCCTCGCTTGGTTCTATGGGATTTAGTCTTACCGAAGCATCGAGCGCAGCGTTACTTCTCGGTTTGTTCCATTCTTTTTTATCATTTCTTGTCGGATTAGTCTGGCTTTTAGCCAGAGGGGGCGGATTTGTGTTGTTGAGGAAAAATCGAGATTAACTTGGGGTGTCGTACAATTGCGTTCCTTTTATGGTGCGGAAAATCGATACATTTGTCTTTTTTGGGGAGATGCTGATTCCCGGGAGAAATTCAGTTAACTAATGTTTCACCTTTGTTTTCATTGGTTGTTTTGCTGGGCATGAAATGTGATGATAGTGGATAAATTCAAGGTTTCCCCACTCTTTATCGGTGTCAAGACGGCGTCTCTTTCACTTGATCTTGAATATGATTATGGTGGTGAAAATACCGAAGCGTTGAAGCGGTTCGAGGACCTTGTGTATTGGTTGGCGGAGAGAAAAATCGATTTGACGGTCTTTGTTGAAGGACGGGTTCTTCGCCAACAGCCAGGGGTTAGAGATTTACTCAAACAACCCCATATCTATCCTGCCCAACATTGTTTCGATCATAGAAAATCAAAGGATGATCGCAGCGATATTGAGCGTGGTCGAGATTTGTTTATTGAAAAGTTGGGGAGGCATCCAAAGGGGTATCGTGCACATACCTTTCAACACTCAGGTGCACTTATAAAGGACTTGATGGATCTCGGGTTTGAATGGGATTCTTCTTACCTGCCATCATGGTTGGGATATGGTGCTAAAAAAGATAAGTGCCTTGGTCATATTCTTAAAAGTGGAGCAGACGCTATTCGCTATCAAGATATTGAATCAGGTAATGTTTTAATTGAGTTACCTGTCGGTACGCTTAAATGTTTCAATGTGCCCTTTATTC
The DNA here is from genome assembly GCA_040752435.1 of Spirochaetota bacterium. Classification (GTDB taxonomy): domain Bacteria; phylum Spirochaetota; class Spirochaetia; order SPDA01; family JBFMGN01; genus JBFMGN01. The sequence goes on along the minus strand of JBFMGN010000824.1, from coordinate 471 downwards.
ACAGTTATCAACTTCTTATCGGTAAAATTATTTCTGACAGCCTGCAACGACTATTCAGCATTCAACATCTGCACATTCATGATACTCACATGGTTGATCTCTACAAAGCAACGAATTCATTGTCCAACGGGGCTGTTCCGTGGCTGGCTAAATTGTTTTATCTCTTGTCTTGGAGAGGGAAAAATAATAATAGTCTTGCTTTATTGGGTGCATTTATTGATCGTTGTGAGTCGATGGGTTGGTCATGGTGCAGCATTGAAAGTGTTAACCGGCAATTGAGTAGTAGTGATGAGCATTGACGTTTTGGAAACACTTTGGCCTCAAGATTTTGTTGTCGCGTGGACGAGACAGGTTGCTTGCTCATTTCATCTGATGAATGACGGAGCATGGGTGAAAAAGCCGTTTCGGCTTAAGAAATATTCTGCATGGTTGCGCGGGCCGTTATTGTCTTATACGGATTTTATGCCAGAC
>JBFMGN010000823.1:0-2182 GCA_040752435.1 Spirochaetota bacterium | reverse complement strand
CGGAAGCACATTTATCCTCTACGGGGACGAGAAGCTTGGGCAGGCATATCGGGTAGCCCCCTACGGGGAGATGAGGTTTCGAACCGAGAACACGGAGAAAAGAAGAAGGAGAAGAATTCCGCACAGAGAACACAGAGGGCACGGAGAGGATAGAGGGGGAAATTGGGACGTTCAGTATTATAATCAAGGGCGGTGCAGCCTTGCATGTTGCGTGCGCCCTTATTGCACTCCTTAATCTCTGTGTACTCTGTGTGAAATTTCTTAAGGTGGCAAAGGCGGGTAGCCCCCTACGTGGATAAATGTCTTTCCGCGGATTCCGTGGCTACCCACTATGCTGACCCGAACTTCTCGCCCTCGAAGGGGGCTACCCCATATGCTTGCCCTGGCTCCCAGCCCTCGAAGGAGGCTTATATTTTGAAAGAACTTCGCTTTTAAAAAAATATTGCAAAAAGAAAGCTTAATGACTATGATGGGCAGATGAATGAGGCTTCTCTACTCGCTTCCCTAAAAGGATTAAAAGTTCACCTGGTAGGTATCAAGGGTACCGGTATGGCGGCTCTGGCGGAACTGCTTAATGCTCGCGGGGCGGCTGTTAAGGGGAGCGACACCTATGAAAAGTTTTATACCGACGTAATCCTCGACAGACTCGGTATCCCATACAACGAGGGTTTTGCCGCGGAAAACCTTAAATCCGATACCCAGTTAGTCATCTATTCCGCGGCCTACGATCCGGCGGAGAATCCCGAACTTATCGAGGCTTCCAGGTGGTCGATCCCCATCATGGTTTATACCGATGCCCTGGGCTGTCTCTCGAAAATGCAGGACTCCAGCGGCATTGCCGGCGTGCACGGAAAAACCACTACCACAGCCATAGCGGCTGTCCTTGCTAAGCAATTGAAACTTCCGGCATCCGTTCTTATCGGTTCCGCCGTCTCGTCTCTGGGGGACAGATCCACCCTTGTCCAGGGGGATAAGTACTTCATTGCCGAGACCTGCGAATACAAGCGCCATTTCCTGGCCTTTCAACCCGCTCGAATAGTTATCACCAGCGTCCAACCGGATCACCTGGACTATTTTAAAGATTACAACGATATTCTCGACGCTTTTATAAGCTACGGTTTAAAACTTTCCGAAAAAGGCTGTTTGATCTACTGTGCGGATGATAAAGGCGCCTCAGAGACTGCATCCATCGTTGCTGAACGAAAAAACGATATCCGGTTGATACCCTACGGTTTCAATGCAGTGGGCAATTACAGGCTCCGGGACTTCAAGATAAAGCCGGGGGAAACTGCATTTTCGCTTGCCGGTTTTAAGCGGGAGTTCGCCATACGGATTCCGGGCAAGCATACGGTTTTGAATGCCGCGGCCGCCATTGCCCTTATAGTCGATATACTTGAAAAGGAAAAGGGAGAAATCACACTGGAAGATATCGAGTCCCTCGCGGCCGGGCTTTCCGCTTTTGACGGGAGCAGGCGGCGCAGTGAGATTATTGGGGAAGCAAAAGGTATCATGTTCATGGATGATTACGGCCATCACCCGACAGCCATTAAAACAACCCTGGAAGGGTTAAAGGAGTTTTATCCTGGCAGGCGAATAATAGTCGACTTTATGTCCCACACCTATTCGAGAACCTACTCGTTACTGGAAGATTTCAGCAGATCCTTTTCGGCTGCTGATGAAGTCATCCTCCATAAGATTTATGCCTCCGCCCGGGAAAAAGAGTCCTCTCTGGTTTCAGGGAGAGATTTGTATGCAGCGGTTAAGCGGCATCACCCCAAAGTAACCTATTTTAACGAAGTAATGGATGCCTTTGATTACTGCTGCGATATGTTGAGACCGGGGGACTTGTTTTTGACCCTCGGGGCGGGAAATAACTGGGTTTTAGGGAAGAAACTGTACCGGAGGTTTAGCGGATGAAAAGCATGACGGGTTTTGGTTACAGTGAATATCAGGACCGAAAAGTTCATATTACAGTAGAGCTTAAGGCGTATAACAACCGCTACCTCGATCTTTTGGTAAATCTGCCGCCGTATTTAAGCCCCCTGGAACCCAGGGTCCGAGAATTCCTTAAAAACCGAATCTCCAGAGGCAGGGTTGAACTCTATTTAAAAATGCGGGAGCTGGAAGAAGATCTGTCGATTATCCTTGATAAAAAAGTTGTGGAGGGGTATGCGGTGGTGTT
>JBFMGN010000822.1:0-2188 GCA_040752435.1 Spirochaetota bacterium | reverse complement strand
TAATTGCTGAAGGTCAGATAAAGGACGTTGCGGGTTATAGAAAATTAAATCATCTATGCCTTCCTTTTGGGGTTCGCTCTCCAGTTTCTGAATAAACTTCCTGGTGGGCTCTTTCATTTCTGTGAGAGTCTTTTTGATCTTATCTGCCCTGGATTGGATATTCTGTTCTATTTGGGCACTATGCTCTGGAAAAAGGTCTGATAATACACTTATTACCGTATCCGGGCTGATATGACACCGGATTTCTCTTCCTTTGAATCCGAGATCGAGAAAAGCTCGTCCAAACTGGATATCAGGAGTGTCTATATCCCCAGGAGAAAGGGCATCAAAGAAATCAAAATTATGCTGATCAATGGTTACCCAGGTGCTGGGCAAGGCAGAGGCAAATTTTCCTGGATCAAATTTCGGGCCTTCTTCGTCCAGACAGGCCATTTCAGCTAAGGTTTTCAGGTCCCCTGTCGCATTGAGCCAATTAATAAACAGGCCGGTAGCCCCTATTTGATCGGGGGAGGTATAATCCTTCAATTCCTGTAAGAACCACTCCTTAATAACCGCTTTATCGCCTAACTCAAAAATAGTCTCGTATTCTTCCTGAGAGGAGCCCAGGAAAAGAGAAGTAAAGGCCTCGATAAGGGCTTTCCCCTGGTAAAATCGGGCTAACCGTTGATACAGAGCCTTACCCTGAACCTTGATAGGAAGAGAAATTTCATGTTTTAAGACTGTCTGTGCCCAGGCCCTGGCTTGCTCAGCCTGAGCAAGATTAATGTCACCGCCCACTAAAGCATACTTGGGAAAGCGGCTCTCTATCAGCATGGACACCGCCAGAACAGGAATATGGTACGGGCATCCTTGAGTTTTTTCACTGAAAACGTAAGGAATTCTCACCTTATCCTCGAAGACCTGGAAGAGAATATCTTCTGCCTGCTTTTGGGGTTGCCTTTTGCCGTAATGACTTAAGTCATAATACATGGTAAAGGATTCGCCTCTTTCCTGGCTGGCAAAATCGCCGACTACAAACCAGTGGCGATTTTCAGGGTCTTCTGTCTCATGTTCCAGGGTCCTTGAATAGACCAGCATTTCTTTTATTGAACCAATTTGTTTCAAAACTTTTCCCATCATTTTTCCTGGATAGCTATTCAACAGTTCCAGGGATTCCAGGTACACAAGAGCCCATTCCTCAGACGAAATGTAATCCGGCATAATTTCTAGCTGGATATAAACGCCCATAGGTTTCAACTCCTCTTGGTGGCGGATTTTAAGGTAAAAAAGAGCCCACCGTCTTTCGTTAGCTTACTTTTATCTCTGAGGCAAATTTAATATTTTCCCCCACTATCGAAGTATCTTCTTTATGTTATTGGTTAACAGTGCAAGATCCCAGCAAAGACAAGGGTAGAAACTACTAAGGGACTTGGAATTTACCATTATACCGTTTTAGGGTAGATAGTAATGTCATACCAAGGTAATTGTTCCGAACGTTGTAGACGATGCTCAAGTTCTACTTTTTCTTTTCCACAAACCTTAACTCCCTTCTCATAGGTGGCATTAAGCAGATGCACAGTAGAGCGAAACCCCTTCCAGACAAAATTGGCTGCTCGATTCAACACGCCGCTCACAGTGTCCAGCAGGTAACCATTCCACGACTTCTCAAGTCCTGCCCAATAACGCTCAATCCCATTATATTTACTGTGATAAGGTGGATAGTAGATGAGACGGATCACTAGTTCGGTCATATCAGCAAACTCTACCATTCTTAACAGAAATTGACTACGATGCCCACTGCATTCCGGTCCGTTGTCCATATTGATAACAAGACATTTTATATCGGAAAGATCCGGCTTTCTCTCGTTCCACCAAAGAAAAAGTCCGTCCACTATGAAGTCGCTAGTCTTATAGCTGCTGGTAAAAAAGAGGGATGCTCTGCCACTCACCGGTTCCAGGATACCGCCAGGCACGAGCTTCTCCTTGGGCCGCATGTCATGGTCCAATGCCTCGACCGGTTCAAGACCGCGCGAGCGGCCGTGTCTAGAGTATTCTCCTATATTGACGGTTGCTTTTGTATCCACACTGATCCTTAAAGTTTCCGGGTCCGCATCTGCCAGAGCGTTCACTTGCCAGACGTTCTCGAAGATGGCGTCTGTTGTTGCCGTTTTTTTTGAACCTTTGTCTTTGCTACGGTACGCAGTCGATA
>JBFMGN010000821.1:0-2203 GCA_040752435.1 Spirochaetota bacterium | reverse complement strand
GGCTTCGGCGGGCAGGCGCAAAGCAAAATCCGCTTTTGTTTTTGCCGTAAATGCCAAAAAACTAGAGGCAGAAATTGCAGAATTGATGCAAGACGAAGACGTAACCAAAAAATCCGGCATTTACCCCTATGTACTCACAGGTGAAAAAAGCACCTTTCTATTCGCGCATTCACCGACAAAATGAAACGAGAATCGTACGAAAGGCAAAAAGGTATTTGTCCGTTCTGCAAAGGCGAGAATAAAAAAAGAAATGGGAAATTGAAGAAATGGAAGCCGATCACATAACACCTTGGCATGAGGGTGGAAAAACTATTACAGATAATTGCCAAATGCTGTGTAAGGAACACAACCGAACTAAATCGGGGAAATAGGCTGTGTATAACTTTTTGACATCGCTATTGACAAGATTTTCTGCATCGCCTATACTAGGAGTATAGGTTCAAAATCATGCTTGCTAAATTTATCCAAGAACAACGGAAAAAGCGCAATCTGACGCAGGAGTTTTTGGCGTCCGCGCTTGGCATCTCCCGCCCGACTTATATGCAGATCGAGTTGGGAGAAAGGGATTTAACTGTAACCGAAGCAAAAAAACTCTCGGAAATTTTTGACATTCCCTTGGAAAGTTTCTTACGCGAAAAAGAAAGCGCAAAACCTGTTGTAAAAATTGAAGGCAAAAAAGAACCGGCACGAAAAGAAAAAGATGAAATTCGTATCAGTGTTCCGCAAGAAAAAGCCGACAAGTTTAGGCAGGTCTTGCTTTATGTTCTGAAAAAAGCCGGTGGCAAGCCAAACATCGGCATGACGGCCTTGTATAAACTGCTCTACTTTATGGATTTTGATTATTACGAGAAATACGAAGACCAGTTGATGGGCTTGGTATATCTCAAAAATCACTATGGACCAATGCCGCTTCTGTTTGAAAAACTCATTGACGAGATGGTGAAAAACGGCGAGGTGGAGAAGATAAAAAGCAAATTCTATCAGTATCCCCAGACCAAATACCTCGTAAATCCAAAACTTGAGCCGGATTTGAGCGTTCTAACCGGCAGAGAACAGGAGCATATAGATTGGGAACTGCAGCGGTTGTCCGATCTGACCGCCAATCAGCTTACCGAATTATCACATAAAGATGTGCCGTGGGTCAGCGCAGAGAACGGCAAGCCGCTTGATTACGAGTCGGTGTTCTATCGCACGCCCGATACATCAGTACGCGAGTATGACGACACCGACGAAGATTGAATATGGCGAAACTGATGTCTTTCAAAAAGACCTCAAAAAACTCCTCAAGAAATTCAGAACGCTTGAGGAGGATTTAGAAACTGCCAAGCGTAACGCCATAGAGCTTTATCATCTCAAACGTATAGACAACCGGAGCGTTTTTCCGATACCGAATTTCTGCAACGAGGAAATTCAAATCTGCAAAATCAAAAAATTTGCCTGCAAAGCGCTCAAAGGACGCGGCGTAATGAGCGGCATCCGCGTCATTTACGCTTTTTATCCGGCGACTTTCAAAGTTGATTTTATTGAGATATACTTCAAAGGCGAAAAGGAAAACGAGGACTTTGAGCGAATCAAAGGGTATTTGAAAAACCAAAACCCCACCCACCGCCCAAATTAAGGCCCCGCAGCCCGCCGAAAAAATCTGTTTCGTCCAGCAGGCGGGCAAAAAGAAAAGGGTTCAAGGGGGGAATTCCGCCGCGCCCGAGCGGTTTGGCGCGCTCCGCGCGCCAGTTAGTCCAGTACGAAAAAGGTTCGCGCGAAGCGTATAATTACAGCACTGATTGACTATGCGCAACTTACGGAGGTTTCACCCTACGGGTGACCACCCGCAGGGTGGCAAATCCTCTCGTCCGCACCAAAACTAACTTTGTCGGAATTGATTGCTGTCAAAAGAGGCGAAAGTTGCTTATAATACGATTGTAAATAGAGTCGGGAGAAAACCCCAACCCAACCGTAGATACGCTTGAGCGAATTGCCAAAGCTCTTGGCGTGTCCATTGAGAAATTATTTAAGGAATAAAAAATATGAGCGAAAAAAATTTCACACCAGAGGCGCGCGAAGTGCCGCAACAGGAACCGAAACTACTTGATTTAAGCAAAGAGCTTTACGAAGGCGGTAAAGCTGATATCTCAAAGATTGGAGAATACGTCGAAATCGCAAAACAAAAAGGCATAACCGATGCAGAACGTCTGGATTTAACTGG
>JBFMGN010000820.1:0-2205 GCA_040752435.1 Spirochaetota bacterium | reverse complement strand
GCACTCTTTTAAAGCCTCATTAAAATCGAAGAAAGAGATATTGTGATGATAAAAAAAATGATCGCGACCAACTATTTTTAATATACAGCCGCAGCCTGTCACTAAGGATTCAATTATATGGGTACTTTGTAAATGGGTGCTTTTGAGATTGACGGTGTAACGCTGGAAACAGGGCGCATCATTCCAGAAGGGGAAACAAAGCTGGGAAGTTCTGTGCTGCTGCACAACGCCCTGTGGTTTATCAAAGTCCGATGGATAATCGTTCTGATATTAATCGCAGCAGGAATATCCGGCATTTTAATTCCGGATATTCTTGTAAGGATCGGCCTTAACCCACCGGTTATCTGGCCATGGGCATTGGCCGGTGCCCTTGCAATAGTAAACATAATTTTTTATTTTTTTGCCGTCCGCTTAAAAAAAGAGCGCGAACCCCGGGGTGTTGAAAAAAATATCTGGCTGCAAATTGCCTCAGACCTGATTTTTGTTACAATTCTTGTGTATATTATCGGAAGTACAAATACCTTCATACCTTTTACCTATCTCTTTCACATTGCTCTGGCATGTATCTTCTTTCCCCCCAAAGACAGCCTGTTCGTGACCCTCATGGCAGTGGGTCTATACATCATCAGTGTGATCCTGGAGCTGGCCGAAATTTTACCAGGTACGGGTATTTTACGGGATACTCAGCTCATGCACAAAAAGGATCTCCCCCTTACCATTATCTTCGCCGGATCTGCGGTTTTTATCTGGTTCGTCGTATGGTATTTTGTCTCCAACCTTTCCAAAACCGTAAGAAGGCGGGACCAGCAGCTCAGCGCCATGAATGAACAGCTTACTGCATCAGATGCAGAAAAAACGAAACAGGTGCTGATTACAACCCACGAACTTAAATCCCCCTTTGCAGGCATCGAGAGCAATATACATCTTTTAAAGTATCAATATTGGAATGAAATACCGGAATCCGTCCACGAAATCATAGACCGCATAGAAACGCGGGCTCAGACTTTGCGGGAAAGGATCAGAAAAATCCTTATTCTCGGAGAGCTTAAATCCCCTTTGTCAGCCGAAGAACAGTTACAATTATGCGATCTCCAGGCCGTCATGAAGGCGGTACTGGAGGAGGTAGGCGAGAAAGCCCAGGAACGGCAGATTACCCTGGACATTCAGGTTCCTCAAATTACCGTTATCGGAAGTATGAAACAGCTTATAATTCTTTTTTCCAACCTGGTGGGTAATGCAATCGTATATTCTTATCCCGGAGGGAAGGTAGAAGTCTCCACCCGGACAAACAGGGAAGAAGTCAGGGTATCTGTGTCCGACCACGGAATTGGAATCCGGGAAGATGCGCTGCCCTACATTTTTGATGAATACTACAGCACCAAGGAAGCTGCAAAATTTAATAAAATGTCGACTGGTCTGGGACTATCAATGGTAAAGGAAATTGTAAAGAAACTGAAATTGAAAATAAAGGTAACAAGCGAGCTTGAAAAGGGGACGAACTTCGAGGTGACGCTTAAGAAAAAGAAAAACTAAAGTTATGCGAGGAGAGTAAAAAATGGCAAAATTAACGATCATCGATGATGATGAAGAGTTAACAGAAAATTTATCGATTGTTCTTGAAAAAGAAGGGCATACGGTTTCCTGTCTGGATAATACGGAAGAAGCGATCGATGTGTTAAAGAAAAACAGGCCGGATTTGCTGATCTTGGACGTCATGTTTCCCGAAAACCCGGCCGCCGGGTTTGACCTGGCCCGGGAAATCAGAAAGACGCCCGCCATAAAAGGGCTGCCGATAATTCTGCTTACTTCGGTGAACCAGGAACTTCCGATGGATTTTTCTGCCGAGGATATTGATCCGGAGTGGATGCCGGTCCAGGACTTTGTGGAGAAACCCTGCGATTATAAGGAACTGCTCACAAAAGTCGAAAAATTGCTGAAGGCATGCTGATCGGAAATGAAGAACTACGAGCTCACGCTTGTAGTAGCTTCGTTCCGTATGGTACGGCCTTCGGCCGATTGTAGGGACGGAATCACCGGGTCAACTAACATGTTCAGGAATAGGCGGGAAAATGCTGGTTGAAATGTTTTCCACGTATTACATGAAATTTTCAGTACAAAAGCAACTGACATTTCAGGAAAACCGACGGTGCCTGCCAAAAAACTTTCGCAAAGAAAATACCCGCCTCCTCTACCTGCATATTCCCT
>JBFMGN010000082.1:0-9139 GCA_040752435.1 Spirochaetota bacterium | reverse complement strand
TGGCCCCAGAGTTTCCTGACGGGATAGCCTGATAAATTGAATGAATGAGCCTCGCTTGCCAATGTAAGAAACATGCGGCGCAATTCGAACAAGACGCTGTGTCAGCAATTCATCTCCAGCAGCCAAATCAAATGCCCATCGCCAGTTGCCGTGGTGATGAACAACTTCCCGGTATGCAATATTGGGTATGTAAGGCCTCAAGGGGTTGTTGTCACGCGATTCCTGACGTACCTTGACAAATGTATGGGTAATACATGCCGTATTAGGAGGCGCGATACGTACATCTACATCAACTAATGACTTTAGAAAATCAGCACATTCTTCATCGGGCAATCCTGCTCTGAAAGCTGCATCCACAAAAGACATTTTAATGCTGTACGGCGTAGGAACAACAAGGGTCTTACCGACGGAACTCGTTGCGAGACTGATCTTGAGCGAAAAGAGCGATGTGGGTCGGTATTCCGCAACGAGCCAGCGTCCCGGACCGGGGATGCCCGCTAAGGGCGTAGACTCGGATAACAAGGTGAGATGTTGTGCCCGGATGTCGTTCACTGCCGATTCGGTGTCCGTTTTTTTCTTCTTACCCATGATTATTCTCCCGGAAGCTCAAGACCCGTAGCCACCTCAGCCAGAACCTTTACCCCATCAGAGAGGGCACTAAAAGGCTTGACCACCACGCTATTGGTTTTGATGGAATTGAGCACGTCTACCGATTGTTTGATCTGGTCTCGGTAATTGTCGTTAAGCGGACTGACAGTAGGAGCTGGAAGCGAGCTTGAGGAGATAGCAACAACTCCCTCACAGGCCACGATGTGGGGGTTCTGAGTATTGCGCTGTGCTCCGGTAGGTTTGAGCAACGTCGAAGCCAAGGCGTGGATCAAAGCTTTTGCGCGCGCTTCTCTTCCCTTCGCGTCTACGACATACTGCCTTGTAATATCGTTAAGACCAATACGATACAGGTCGAGGTTGCAAATAAGAGCATATATCCCCGAGGACGCCGGGCGGTGAAAAATCGCCTGCTTGCCTGCAACGGTTTCCCCACCTGCAGCAGCCTCACGTCCTTCAGGAGCGTACTTAACGTGAAAGTACTGCTCAGTTGTCGTAAGTGGTTGTCCCGCACCATTCTCAGGAAGTCCGACCACCCATCCGAATTCCACAACTGATTTCCGTCCCACTGAGCGCCCCCGCGTTACCAAAGTACCTGCTGCATCGGTCAGGCTGCAATCGGTAAGCATCTTCGTCATGATCTCCGACTCAGTGGCCTTGCGCTTTTCTTTCTTTCCACTGACACTGAATTCCTGTTCCTTCTCGCAGAAATCTACGAACGTCTGATTAAGTGCATTGATCCTGTCAGCGTCGTGAACTTTTGCGCCTGGAGATAACGTTTGACCTGCTTCCTTAAGAAGCGGGATCAGGTGTTCCACCAGAATGTGCTTAAACATGTCTCCGCTGATGGCGTTGACCACAGCGTGTTGTCCCTTCTGGTCAATAATGTGCACCATCCGAGTTTGTTGCTGGTTCCCTTCAGTCCCTTCATTATTTAGACTGTGAAGGTCAAGCGTCACACGGGCACAGAGTGAAAGTGAGTGTACCGTAGCCATAGCATCTCCTCCTTTTCGAAGCTTTTGAGTTTAGAATTACTTTCCCGAGGCAGCCGCAGGGGGCGACGTTTGCGTTTCTTCGCCCTCCCACTTCTCCTTACACGATCCGTATGCGGCCAACAAAGCGCCTACAAGAGAGGCTCCGTGACGATCAACAAGAACGATGAAGGATTTCAATTCATCCTCGCTCACATTTGCCGGAGCCGCCTTGGGATTTTTTGTCGTTTCGCGCCGACGTGCATTTTCATAGTTGTAGCGTGAAACGAACTCCATCACGCGCTCTACAAAGGCATTACCAGGCACTTTGCGGGTACGGTGTAAATCGTGCAGTAGTTCGTAACGGACTTCACGCCAAACATCTTGACCGCGCGCTTTCTTGTTCTGAGAAGTAACCGTTGATTGACGTACTGCACGAGCTATCGCATCGAACCCAGAGTCATTAATAATTTCCATAAGATGGTCATTTGTTCCCATAAGTATCCTCCTGAAATATTCGTTTGTGAACCGTGTTATCCATCGAATACGACCGTTTAATTTTGACCCATTTGCTCGCATGACGAATGGACCGTATCGCTCCATGAACTCAATCAACGCCCAAATAGTGCCCTCACCACGCTTTTCCAAAAAACGCCGATAAGCCACGAGAAGACCGATCTCATCGGAATGATCGTCCTGAAGTCCTCGAATGATACGCTGGTGCTCATCCAGTATAGCCAACCAGTTATCGGCATCCTTGCGGTTCTTTATGGGAAACCAACCAGGCAGGGCAATGGTGGACATCGCTGAGACGGCTTTGGCATTTCCTAGAGACTGATAGTGAGTCACCATCATGCCCGATATGGCTTCTGAGGGAGCTTTCCCCTTCAACGAAAGCCCCGGAAACACTTCCGCATCAGGATCATGGTATTCTTCTGAATGCCTCACTAACAACTCGGCCAGTCTGAGGACAGCCAGAGTATCAAGTTTCGGAGGGCCGCCGTAAACCCCCGCAGTGCGTAACTTGCGAGCAACAGATTCTAACGCGAATATAGATATATCATGAGGTATGGGACAGAGGAGGCGGATATGCTCAGCCTTGGCACCTTGGAAAAATGGGCAGGCAACACAAAAGTAGCCTCGATATTTCAACCATTCCACAAAGGGGTCGGCCCACTGCTCTTTAGTCTTATCGTTTCGGTCGGTACTATCCGGTTTAAGACGACTGTACCCCTTGGCCGCGACAGGTGTAAAAAGCTGTACCGTGCTAACCTTCCAGTCTAACCTGGATGATTTTTGTTGAGAGAGAGCATCAAACGCCGTTGTCATATCTTTGTGGAATTTTTGAGCATCTTGCCTCACGATGGTTTCGTGAACCTTATTAGCTGTTTCGTCACCTTGCAGTGTATTGAGTACTTGAAGGAGACGCCAGTCCTCACGAAGTTCCTCCTGTTGCATGAGCTGCTGCGTTTCAGGATCGACGGTGCTTCTCTTTTTTGCCCCTTTTGCACTGAGCACTTGCTTCCTTCGGTCAGCTTTTGCCTTCTCGATTTTATAATCTACAAAGTTACTTATGCCTTTCGGAATCTTCACTTTTTCATTGGCCTTAAGGAAAGGATAACCGGCTTCCTGGGGAATACGTTTAAGATCAGTGTGAGTTAAGGATCGCGATATGAGAACCTCAAACTCGATTTGACGATCAGTTAAGCGAATACTACCAGCATCTCGTAAAGATTTAAGCAGGTCTGCCAGCCCCACAACAGCAAAAACATCTGCATGGGTAGCCGTCTTCTTTTGAATTCGAAAAACTTGAGGGGTTTCATTCATGGAGAGCTCCTTCGGCTGTCGAACGCTGGTCGGAAAGTCTAAGCGTCCGAATCAGATAGGAAACGAGTGGCCACCATTCACTAAGATTCTCTGCGCTCGTTGTCGCATTTAGAAGTTTTCCGACCTCATAGTTGCGGAGTATATTCAACATCTCTTGATCCGGCTCCCACCCAAGGGTTTGGGTGACGGCTGCCTTCCAGCCTGGCCAAAGCTTTGGCGGCTGTAATTCTAAATCTGTCACCCACCATCCTCCGTGATGCGTAAGAATCGTTGCAGTACAAGCCGATGCAACGTATGCACGCTGATCATCGGGAACCGATGGGAGCAATCGTACCAGAAAAACTCTTGCATAGTAAGCGCTAGCAGGAGCGTGGGAAGGGCGTTGAATACCCAAGCTGTGTTCTCGCTTCCTATCCTCTGCTTTTTCAGGATCGAAATCCGTGTGCGCCAGAGGAACTTTGTGTTGATAACTGGGGTCTCTGGATTGCTGAGCCGCCTCTGCCCAGCGTTGCCAGTTCTCCTGGAGTTTTCCGAGATCGTGGAGCAACGCGGATGCGCGTGCGGCCTCAGAAATAGCGTCAGAACTAAGTCCATAACGCTCTTTAAAGCCTTTTTCCAACAACCCATTCCTCCATTCCTCCCTTTCAAGCCGCTTCTGCGCCTCTTCTGCAACACGTCGAGCATGATCTGACCACGGTTCGGCTCGCAACGGAGCGTAACCAGGACGGTTCGGTTCCGTCCGATCCGGGCTTTCCTGAATTCCTGAGACACCAAGACGAAGTCCCATGTCAGTGTCATAAGATGCCACCGCGGGCCGGAGACATACGACGTAAGTATTTTTGAAGTCTGACGGATTTTCTAATGGCTTCCAAGGTTCTTCATCAGTTCCATCCCAGAACCAGCCAATATTCTGGACTTCATCTTTGAAGAGACGGTACAGTGACCAACGTGATAAGTTGAGTCCTTCGCGCTGCCCCGGGGTTTCCGGTCGCCGTACATCTTCGTTGATAATCACACGAAGCGAGTCTGAGTCTTCTCCGCGGATGAGGTCCGCTATCCTCTTCGGGTCTCTGAGCAAGGCGCTTTGCTCGATCCGTGCTAAACAAGTATTGAGACGCGATTGCCATCCTTCCCGAAGCGCTTGTTCGTCGTCGGCCCCGTGTACTTCCTGCACCCATGCTATGGCAGGGCGGGGATGAAAAATTTCACTGTTAATGCGTTGTAGGAGTTTTCGTGTTTCTGTAAGCGTGGTATCTTCCTTGTGCAAATCTCCATAGGGCAGCCATGCCCGTTCTTCAGATGGCAACGGGTAAACATGAACTTTACCCTGTTCACCTTGAAACCGTGCACATCTCCCAGCTCTCTGAACCAGTGCGTTCATAGGACAAAGCTCTGTATGAAGATGATCACAAGAAATGTCTATGCCGGCTTCAATCACTTGAGTTGCCACAAGAATGGCCGATTCCATTGCACCTTTACCGAAAAGAGACCTAAGCATCTCTTCCTTACAGCGCCTGTCTCCCTTAAAGAAACGCGAATGCAATAGCATCACTCGAATAGCTACGCCTCTTTCTTCTATACGTTGTTGCAGGTCTTCAAGCATCCTTTGAGCCCGTCTGACTGTGTTTAAGAGCACGATAGAACGCCTTTCATGAGACCGAAGGACAAACTCTGCTGAAACAGGTTCGGCCTCCACAGTAATTCGCCTAGTAACCGTTGTAACGCTTGGAAGCGAATTCAAAAGCTCATCCATTTCAGCTTCAGTCTCAGGAACGGTCACGGTATTCAATCCATCAAAAAGAACCTCCTCCAGAGAACGCGTTGCCGTTGCTGTCATCCAAACTGATTGGCAAAGGTTGCGAAAGAGGTGAAGACAAGCTGTCGCGGTTAGAAAAGCTCTATTGGGCTCCATAAGATGGAATTCATCAAAAACAATCAGCGACCCGACAGGTATAGCTGCATTTACATTATGAAGACGATCTGAAAGTCCATACGGCCCAGTGAGAATACCGCTCAACAATTGATCATATGTGGTCACGATAATTCTCCCACGGTCGAAGAACCGGTCATCGGGTTGTTCACCTGTCTGCAAAGTAACGTAAGGAGGCATCATCTCTCTTCTCTGTGAATCCATTTTGCTCACAGCAGGCAGTCCAACACGAACCGCTGCTTCACGAGCTTCACGATACACACCTTGCGCCAAAGTTCGGAGAGGAAGAGCATAGATTAGGCGTGCCGGTCGTTCTTTCCATTCAGAAAAAAGAAAGGGTACCAGGACGGCCAATGTCTTTCCCGCTCCTGTTGGAGCGCGAAGGACGATATTTCTACCTTCGAACAGGAAGCGAGCGACTTTAATCTGATATTCAAAAGGAGAATAACCAGTTAGATGCTGGAAAAATTCTGAATACGTTGTTTGGACAAAGCTACTCATTTATTATTCAATTCCACGAAAGGCACAAACACCGCTTCACTCTTCCCGCTCCCGGTCGGTGCCCGGAGGATGACTGATTCGCCCCTGGCCAACGCTTCATACGTTGCAATCTGGTGGGGATAAGGGTCATGCCTAGTCAGATTTTTGAAGTGCAACACTATACTCCTAACCCGCATGAGCCGGAATCAAAGATTGGATCGGGCCGCGAATGGACGCGCATTTTCAAAATCAGGCTACATAGAGCACTTCCCCTTTCCGTGCAAAATCGGAAATAAAGGATACACCGCTCTCGAATTCAGCAGGGGTCATCGCAATAGCTTCGATCGGCTCAAAGACCTCGTAAATTGCATCAGAAAGTAACTCTATCCTTTCCCAGTAGTTTTTACCTTTGAAGTCCTCGGATATGACAACGATATCAATGTCGCTTCCTTCGTGGAATGCACCTGCGGCATAGGAACCGAAAAGTATTAATTTCGCTACCCTTATACCTCTGGACTCGACGGATTTTCGGAAACGGGCTATAATCTCTAAAACTGCTTTTTTATTCATTCAAGCGCCTCAGTGCTTTTCGTGAGTATATCTTGCGTAATAGTATGTGTATAGTCTTTCTGGAGTTTTTCTATGTTCTCAGGGTATCTTGTAAGGGCATGGTCTTCGTTTAGTATTATAAGAAATTTTGCTATGCCCTCCGGCGGTTTGATCCCGATCTTGTTCATTAGATAAACGAGGTTATGAACCTTCGGTGGCATCTCTTTCAACCGGTCTTGATAAAGCCCTTTTAAAGCCTTTTCCATGGATAAGTGGCACATGAAGACAGCGTAAAAATACCTTCTCCCATTGAACATGAATCGTGCTGTATCCAAATCATAATCCGCCTGCTTCAGCCACTCCTTCGGGTCTTTGCCCACTTTGTTCTCCTTACCGGTTTATCTTTCGTATTTATGGAAAAATATCAAAGTGATCAAAATCCGCACCCCGGTCCTTCTTCGATGATCTCTTTTTTCATACCAGAACCCTTTCACGCTGAATACTCCTGATGTAGAAGGCTTATACTGTTGTCCGCTCTGGAACATAGAAAAGTAAAATATGCCGGAAAGTCTATCGCTGAATCGAGATTTTGACGCTGCTATTGACCGCATTTTCTCTGCAAGAACTATGGAAAAATGGGCAGCGGCGTTTTGCACACTCAAATATTTTAGCCCGACGGTGTATGTTGAATTCCTTATCTCTCTAAAATTGTTGATCTCTATCCTTTGCGGCACAGGAAAAATTACAAAATAGTTCCACTTGTTCCCCTGAGCCTTTTGAACTTTGTATCTTCCTGCAACCGCACCGCCGAGGCAAGCAAGCGCCCAATTGTGGCTGTCGACTTTCGTTTGTCCCTCAGAGTAGTCACCTCTTGTTCTCCCCTTAAGACCTTTGAAGGCCGAGGGATCGAGCGGACCCGAAAGGGTTTCACCTCTGGAAGAAGATATTTCAGGCAGCTTCGTGGGATTCTGAAAATCCATGGTGATTTTTTCAACATCCTTGCTCAATATATCCTTTACCTTTTTGACTTTCTTTGACCAGTTCTGTTTATCAGTAAGAAAGATTTTGCTCCATGTCCTATCATCCGAGGATTCCTCAAAAATAGAATGCCAACCGGTATTTTTGAGAAGCCTTTTGGAAGAAACACCTGTGGCCGCATGTTCAATCAGATAAAGACTTCCGGCATCATTGATAATGGGCGTTTCTCCTTCAGGGCTTGCATAATCCAACAGCATTGCCAATCCATAAGCTCTGCAGAGATCAAAGATTTCAAGACCGGTTTTAAGGATGAAGTAGGGCATTTTAACTCCTATTATACATTTCTAATTTTTGATCTTAATTCTCTCTCAAGCTCTACATAGCTTGTGTATTCAATGCGGTCAAATCTTTGCAAATCATTAATTATCTGGGAACCTCTTTTTGCTATAAGAATTGTTGGCTTATTTAATCCGTATGCAAGTCCCAATTCTAAAGTGACATTAGGATTTGATTTGCGGCAAGTTGAACATGTATCTGAAATATCATAAATGCCAAATTTTGACGATCTAATTTTTAAACAAATCTTGCAGTAAATATCTCCTCTGATTTCCTGGTTTGCATAGTAGGGTCTTAAATCCGGGAATATTTCTTGAACTGCGGCATTAATAGCCCTCCTTAAGTCATCCATGCGGTCGGAGGTAAAAGGATGAGCAACAAAATATTCATTAGACTCTTGAAATGTTTTATTGCACCTTTCTTGGGTTATAGGACAATATGATCTAAGAGAATGAAATGCACTATAAATTATCGAAGAGTTTTCTATGCTTGATATAATCTCTGAAAAAGCATCAAAAAGTTCTCCACCACTTTTCCTAAGATAGCCCAACATAAGCTTTATTGTACTGGGATCTTCAATTGTTAACCTCTTATTTCTATCATCAGTTGCAAAGGAATCAATTATTGCCCTTCTCACATAGGGATCAGATTCTTTCCATAAAGACTCAATAAGAGACTTTGCTGCCGCTGTTCCGCCTATCTCGGTTAGGTAATTGACGGCTATAGATCGGAGATAAGGATCATTTTCACCAAGGGTCTGAATCAGGGCTTGGATGTCCTCTTTATCCCTCATTTTCTCTAAATCTTCTTTGGTAAGGGACATTTATTTATCCTTCTGTTAAAACGGATATATTCAGGCTTTAGAAATGCTGATTTGGACTTCCCCGCATCCTTTTGATTTGAAACCACCCAAAAGTTGTATGTTCTTAAAACGATCCTCTATTAGTTCCCTTACAACTTTTTCTTTATTCCATTGAGTGTCCTCAAGCCATTTATCTCCCTTAGATTCGGTAATAGGTCTTGCCTTACCTAACTCCCATCCAAGAATATCATCTTTTTCCAGTATTATCATGTCGCCAGTAAATTTGACTTCATCAGGAATAACTTCATATTTCCCCAATGCCCCATATTTGCCTCTTGCAGATGTTCCGATTACTCTGTCCATCCTAATAAATTGAAGTCTTGAGATGGATCCGGTTTCAATATAAAGAAAAGGTGTACTGAGAAAGCCTACTAATCCTCTTGCACCCAAGAGATAACAAACTGGACATATATAATCTCTCTTTTCTGGGTAGCTACAGCAGTATTTATAGAATCCACTGTCAACTAGTTTTTTTTCATCGGCGGTAATCGTATTTATATCCGCAGGGATGCATGGTTTTAGCCAGTCGTTTTTCCATTTGCCCTCTGTCTTACTACAAAAGGTATCTATCAAATATCTTTCGATCTCTGCTCTAAGAGC
>JBFMGN010000819.1:0-2207 GCA_040752435.1 Spirochaetota bacterium | reverse complement strand
TGTGCGCTGCTGGTCTTGATTATCTTTTTAGTGTTGCTTCACTTAACCAAAACCGGCAGAGAGATATATGGAGCGGGAGGTAATAAAGTCGCCGCCACCTATGTAGGCATTAATCTTAGAAAGATTAACTTCCTGGTTTTCACCTTGAGCGGCACCCTGGTCGGTCTGGCCGGCCTTCTCTGGGTTGCCCGCTATGCTTCCGCCCAGAACGAAACCGCCTTAGGCTTTGAACTGCAGGCAATAGCCGCGTGTGTTATCGGGGGGGTTAGTACTATGGGCGGAACCGGCACTCTCATCGGTGTAATTATGGGTGCCTTGTTTTTGGGAATCATTAATAACGCCCTGCCGGTTATCAATCTTTCGCCTTTTTACCAGATGGCCATCCAGGGGTTCGTCATACTTGTGGCAATTGTCGTCAACACCCTGGTAGACAGGCGTAATCAACTGTCCCTGCTGCAGAAGAGAAAACTTTAATGGAAAAGGAAAAAAATATATTTCCGGCAAAGCCGGAACAAAAGAGAAGCAGTTTCATTTCAATGAAACTCTTGAACATACTAATGAAATGGGAAGCCATCCTCCTTTTTATATTTATTATCATAGTCATTATCAATGCCAACCTCTCGCCTTATTTCCTGGATTTATTCAATATCCTCGATACGACTTCCAACTTCATAGAGAAAGCCATCATTGCACTGCCTATGATCCTGGTAATAATCTGCGGCGATATTGATATCTCCGTGGCTGGTATCATTGCCCTGTCCTCTCTCTCTATGGGTATGGCTTCTGCAGCCGGAGCCGGGACAGGGGTGCTTGTCCTGATCGGCCTTGGAACCGGTTTTGCAGCGGGGTTTCTTAACGGTTTTCTCATTACCCGTTTCGGTATCCCGTCGATCGCCGTCACAATCGGCAGTATGTCGCTGTTCCGGGGACTTGCCTATGCCGTGCTCGGTGATAAAGCCTTCACCGTGTACCCAAAATCCTTTGCCTATTTCGGCCAGGGATATCTCGGCCACACAATAATTCCTTTCGAACTTATGCTTTTCGCGGTTCTGGCTGTTATCTTCGGTTTGCTACTGCACAAAAGCACTTTCGGGCGAAAGGTATACGCAATCGGCAATAATGCTGTGAGCGCCCGTTTCTCCGGTATTCCTGTAAACCGTATCCGCTGGATAATTTTTTCCTTAACCGGATTCATGTCCGGCTTTTCGTCGATCCTTCTGACCTCCAGAATAGGCAGCACCCGCCCCAATATCGCCAGCGGATGGGAACTGGAAATAATCACAACGGTCGTTCTCGGGGGGGTAGCCATTTCCGGCGGTAAGGGGAACATGTTCGGAGTCATCATCGGCATCTTCTTAATAGGCTTCCTCAAATTCGGTATGGGACTTATCAATGTACCGGGCAAGGTGATGAACATAGTTATCGGGTTCCTGCTTATAATCGCCATCATGCTTCCCGACTATGTGGGAAATGCCAGGGACAGGCTGCTGCTTAAAAGACAGAGGGAGTAATTCAGATTTCCTATTCCACGTGTATGCTTTCCAGAATACTTTTACAGGAATTACGTTTCACCAGTTGCTGTTTTATCTTCATTAAAAAGGGTCTTGACATTCTCGAATATTTGATCGGGTTTATCCACATCGAGCCTTATCCGGTATTGTTTGGGAAAGTGGTATTGTTGACAATGTGCGTTTTTGTGGTAAAATTGAGTAAAATTTAATCCTATCTATAATGGAGGGACCGATGTGACAAGGTATGGCCAGGTGATAAGACTTCGTCCCGGCCGGTACGAGGAGTACAAACGTTATCATGCTGAGGTGTGGCCGGAAATTAAGGCAAAAATAACAGAATGCAACATCCGGAATTACTCGATTTTTTACAAGGATGATTATCTTTTCGCCTATTTTGAATACGTCGGGAGTAATTTTGATAAAGACATGGCGAAAATGGCCGCTGATCCCCGAACCCAGGATTGGTGGAGTATTATGAAACCCATGCAGGCACCGGTACCCACCCGGGCCGAGGGAGAATGGTGGGCGAATATGGATCTGGCGTTTCATATGGACTAAATAGTTTTGTTAAGAACTATATGGAGCGGACGAAAAATTGTCTCGATAAGCTGAATCGAATCAACAAAACCCTGCGCCATGAAGAAGCCGACCGTGTGCCGGTCAGCGACTTCTTTTGGGGATCTTTTTTAAAAAGAT
>JBFMGN010000818.1:0-2207 GCA_040752435.1 Spirochaetota bacterium | reverse complement strand
CAGGCGGTGTAGGAAATTTAGAATCCTCCCATTTTTTTGCAGTTTCAAGCCAATCCTTGCCAAGCAGGTAATAACCATTTATAACAAGGTCTGGGAGTGTTTCATGTTCCTCTGCCTTTCTGCTTAAGTCATCTCTGACATCAGGGTCATTGTAAATATGATAAAGGCGTGATTTGTAATCCTTTGTTAACTTCCCATCGTCTCTGACAACAACACGTGGTGTTTTTACCAAGCCCGATTCTATCGCGTCATTGAGACCGAAATCGCTTATAATCCAATCAAACAAAGCCTCTTCAGAACTCTTTTTTCCTGAAGGCGCAAAGGGAGTTGCTGAAAAATCATAACAGTTTAATATTCCTCTTGTTTTATGAATTCTATCCAGCCCGCCGATCCACTTTGTTGCCTCTTCAATGTCTTCTTTGCTGACTCCTTTTATCTTTGATTCAGCAGGTATGCGCCATGCGTGATGGGCTTCGTCGTTTATAACAACAATGTTTTGCGCGCTTGACATTTCTCCCAATACCTCGCGGACATATGCCTCATCGCTTTTTAAACCTCTTTTATCAACACTCTTTTTCTTTGCTAATTTCTCTTCAGTTTCCCAGTTCAGCGCATGCCAGTTTCTGATACGCACCTTCCCCTGACGGAGTTTGTCCAGAAGGGCCGCAGGGACGACATTGAATTCCTCATAATAATTGTTTTTGCCTGAAGGCAGGAGTCAATCCCATTTTTCGTTGAAATTCAGTAGCGGCCCCTTGCTGCATATCAGGCAGCCAGTGCCTCCTTTCCTTTTGCTTGTAAGATTTCATTTTGTAATGCAATCCTCAAATTCTTGAGATGTCTATAGCCATTCACCCTGTTGAGTCTCATCTCGATATCCAGTAATGCCGTTGCCACCCATCGCTGTTTCTGATCACTGTTTTTCCAATAATCGACTTTGTCTGTCTTCTGGCCGACGAGCGCAAGCACTGATTCGATTACGTTGGTTGTCTTCAGAGTTTTTCGGAGTCCCTTCGCTACACCGAGTCGGTGGACCGTCAGTGTCTCCTCAAACCCTTCTTCCATGCTGCTCACCGCTGATTCATTGATCAGACGAAGTTCTTTCTTGATCGCAAGGAGTGCTGCCTTTGCCTCCGCATAGTTCTCTTTCTCATATGCCGCCTGAAGTTTCTTCCGAAACTCCTTTTGCACCTTCTTCGGCAGATACTCCACGATGTTCTCACGCTTATGCCACTGACACCGCTGCACGATCCCATGAACCCCGAATACATCGGTGACGGCCTTCCTGAATCCTTTCGCTCCATCGATAACGCACAGAAGTCCTTGTTCATATCTCAGTCCCCTATCGATGAGCTTCTGCAAAAAGTCTCTGCAGACTATATGGTTCTCCGTCCCGCTTTGAATAAGCCCCAACAATACTTTCTTGCCTTCTATCGTTATTCCCACCGCCATGATGATCCCGTCTTCTCCGAAACTCTTACCATCTATTACGATCGCAATAAAATCATACCTGTCAAACTTCCGTTCCATCAGTTCCTGTAACTTCCGCTTGCTGGCTCGGATGTATCGCCTCGATACAGTCGATGAACTTAAGGATAACGCCTCAGGGATCGCTTCCGAACACTCCCTGTAATTCCTGCAGCTTAATCCGTGTAGGATTCTCTTGAGCACCTTCTCATCTGTGTGTGCAGTCGGCACCTGAAGCCGTTCATAGGTACTTAAAGGTACTTCCCGGTTATTCTTGGTGTCCCGTACCCTTTGCACCATCACCGGGATCCGCTGATCCTGTATATAGATCGATCCCTGCTGTTTACTCCAACGGTCATAGCCCGGTATCCCGTTCCGTTGGTATCTTTCTCCCGCTAACTGTTTCACTTCCTCTTGCAGGAGTTCCTTTACATGCATCAGTCCTATGGGAATCAGTTCGTGGATGAGCGCCATCTTGCTGTCCAGATCCATCGCCCCATATGTCCGCAAATCCTTCACCTCCACTGCCTTTGCCTTCCTTACCTTGCCTTTTCTTCTTATTTGTAGTACTTTCTTCATATCGGCTCCTTATCTTGATGTTTGTTTCTTCCCTGAAACTGCATCATTTTAGGAGCCTCTACTTTAAATTTCAACTAAGGATAGCATTCATTCCATTTTGTGGATTAAGTTCGAGAGATTTTTGAAAACATTCTATCGCTTCGTAAAGAAGTCCGCTATCT
>JBFMGN010000817.1:0-2209 GCA_040752435.1 Spirochaetota bacterium | reverse complement strand
TTTAGATGAATAACTTATGAAGAAATCACTTTGTTTATTAGACATTTCAGACTCTCTTGTATATTAAATTAGCATTTAGATGTATGCCTAACGAGACTGTCGAAAAAACATTTTTCGAGACGATTCTTGTCCCGGCAAAGTGAACTATCAAGTGCGATAAGATTTCCGAAAAGAATAGGTGCCAAGAGCATTCCAGTGGAGGAAATAGCTGCACCGTTCTTGGCTACTGTGGCTACGAGGGCTTATGCAGGCAGATTTCTCTCCTCATTTCCTATTATGCTCCACCCATCGCATAACTTCTTCCAAAGTTCATGATCTTTTCAATATTATGAACCAGGCAGTAAAGCATCCATTGGATGTTCACCTTGATTTGACCTCGCAAGGTCAACCGGTCCATCCTCTTGCATGCCCGAATGTTGCCAAATACCGGTTCTACAATCCCCAGCCGCTTGCTGTAAGTGCGACGCCCCTCCGCTTTGTCGATCTTCTGCTTCATCTCATCAGTAAGGCTGCCAGGACGTCGTCCATAGAACATATGGACCTGTCGCGATACCGTGTCGGGGTTTCTCAAGCATTTAGAACGTAACTGGCAATCACGGCATGCCGTCTTAGGTGCCTGATAGGCAATGGCCTTGAAACCATCGGCAGTCTGGAAATTCCGATTCCTTATATATAACCCATGCCCAGCAGGACAGATAAGCTTACCCGTTACATCATCCAGCTTGAAGTCTTCCACACTGAACCAGCGCTTCTTAGATTTGTACCTCTCCTTGCGCTTGTCCACAGATCGGCGGTGTCGTCCGGCATCGGCAAAACGAATGTCTCTCTTACGGAACTGCGGATCAGGCACATAAGCATCAACTTCCAGATCCTTACATACCTCAAGATTCTTCACACTGTAATATCCAGTGTCTGCGCTAATTTCTCTATCCTTCAGAGGCTCCTCCCAACCTATAGCCTCCAGTTTCTCTTTCGCCCCCTCCAGCATCGGCTCCATGTGGCTCCCATCTTCCCCCTTCCCAAATGCCTCTGCATGCACCACTACCTGATGCTTCTCGTCAACTATGGCGTTGGCGTTATAGCCCTGCAATACCCCGTGTGAACTGGTTAGCTTGGCCGATTCATTGTCCGTCACGTTACTCTGGATCTCCTTCCCTCCAGCACCCATCTTCGGCTCATTCTCTGAGAGAAACTCCTCAATCCGATCCGCTTTCTGTCTCAGCCGCTTGATCCGCTTTTCTCGACGTTGTCTATCTGATTCACTCTTGCCTCCCACTTCCTTATCTGCTGCTCGGTGCTCACGAACCGCCTCTTTCACCTTCCTCTCCAGGGCTTCCTGCTTCTTCTTTAAATCCTCAAACGTGCCGCTCCACTCCTTTGACGCGTTTGATGAAAGCTTCAGCCCATCCAGGCTGAAATGCGTACCTCCTAGCAATCCCTCCTCCTCGCACACCATCAGCACCTTCGTAAATAACGGCTCGACCTCTTTGTCCATCGATGAAACAAAGGCCGCTATCGTGCTGTGGTCAGGAATTTGTCCACATGAGAGCGCCATGAATGTAATATTTTCTCTGCACGCACGCTCCAATGTTCTTGATGTGAGAATCCCTCGTGAATAACCAAAGAGCACAATCTTTATCATTACCTTAGGATCTATTGCCTTGCGTCCTGTTTCGTCGTTGCAATAGCGATCGTCAAACATGCTCAAGTCAAGGCGTTCTTCAACGACATGATGAATGGCATACTCTAATGTGCCTGGCACCAGTTGTTCTTCCAGTGACACCGGCACCATCATCAATTGATCGTAGTCGTATGGTTTGTATCGCGCCATCTGCAGTTCTCCGCTCAATCCTTGAGTTTGTATCTTACATGCCCAGCCTACTACAGACAGCTATTTTTTACAACAAAAATCTACTACTATCGACACTTTTTCGACAGTCTCAACGCTCAGCGTAACCGGCTGGCAATGAAGCGCAACGGAATTGCCAGTCCGTGTTGACGCTGTTGTTCGGTCATGACTTCATATTGGTTCTCCGGAAGCAGCTCCCTGGCATTTCGGGCATTTGCGGCCTGTACCGCCGCCTGCGCCATCAATGTCGCAACCATTGGCTCCATAGGTATTCCCACATACAACGCCACTTGGCAGAATCCTATGACACTGCAATTCGTAAACATACTGCCCTGGAAAACTCCTACTGGGACCGACTCG
>JBFMGN010000816.1:0-2211 GCA_040752435.1 Spirochaetota bacterium | reverse complement strand
AGATGCCGTTGCTCTTACCGATGAAACCGGCTCTGTGGTCAAGCGTTATGCGTACAGCCCGTACGGGGAACCCTCCGAAGTGGATGATAACGGTAATCTCTCGTCTGTTGAGGATCTTGCATTTTTGGTTTACGGATTCCAGGGCTTGGCAATCGATGAGGAAACCGGATATCTGTACGTCAGAAATAGAATGTTCGACCCGCAACAAGGCAGATTTTTGCAACGTGATCCTTTGGAATATACTGATTCCATGGGATTATATGCGTTTGCTGATAACTCACCGATGGATTTTACAGACCCGATGGGAAAAGGCCCCATTAAAATAGTAAAAAAAGTAATCGAAAAAATAGCAGAACAAATAGCAAAACATACAGAGAAACTAAAAGAGATAAGAAGGCAGGCGTTCAAAGAGCAAAAAAAGAATTGGGAGAAAAAAATTTATGAGCTTCCAAAGGCACAAAAAGATGTATATCCTACAGTACGAAATATCGGTAAAGCAGATGTACAAAAAGATGTAGTTCCTAAAGTACGGAATATCGGTGAAGTACACCCTCAAAAATGCCCACCCCAAGTTGACCCTAAAGATCCTTCCACATTGGGGGGATTTATAGCAGGTATCGGGTGGTGGGACGTAGTATCAACTGTCGATCCCACTGGGGCCACAGATGTTATTGACGCTCTTGGCTGGGTAGCAGAAAACTATACCCCTGAAGAGAAAAAAATACCTGAACCTCTGTTTCCTTTCGATATGCATCATGGAAATCAACCTCAATGGAAATAAAATTCTATGTTTTTTGCTAAATGGATCTTGGCGAAAGTGGCTATAATGGAAAATTACAAATGACCGTATAAAGGCGTCCATATGCTGGATCAAGTGACTTATTATGACAGGCAGATTGAATTTGCCCAAGCTCTGGAGGAAGGAGGAACCTTGGGGTACCGTCTGTCCGCCTGTATGACCTATCTAATAATACATCATTTAATGCCTAGCAGGATAGAGGCTCAAAGAGGTATCGCGCGTACCTTCCCAGGCTTTACTTATCTGAGAGAAGCGACCTACACCTGTGGAGGAATAACGAACACAGTGCAGGAATGCAGACATGATCTCACAGGTATAGAAATGACCCTTATTCCTGCTGGAATTTTTTTAATGGGATTTCGGGAAGAAGAAGTAACGGACTGGGTAAAAGAAGAAGAAATAGGTCGTGAATTAACAAGCGATGCGATACCGGCACATACTGTACAATTGAGTGCCTTTTTTATAGGTAAATACCCAGTGAAACAAAGTCAATGGGAACAAGTAATGGGAAACAATCCTTCAAAATATAAAGGACCTGACCATCCAGTTGAAAGAGTAAATTGGAAAGATACTATGAAATTTTGCAAGAAGAGTGGTCTCAACTTGCCGACGGAAGCGCAATGGGAATACGCCTGTCGAGCCGGGACATCCACTCGTTTTTACTGGGGGAAAGATCCAGAAGAGAAGGATGTTGAAAAATACTGTTGGTGTTTCAGCAACTCTGATTTCAAAACTCATCCAGTAGGACAGAAAGAACCCAATGCATTTGGTCTATATGACATGAGTGGGAATGTTTGGGAGTGGTGTTATGATTGCGGTGCTTATCCCGATACAGATTTACTTAATCCTATTCTTCGTAAAAGACGCAAATGGGAGTTCCTTCGAGGGGGATCCTTCAATGATGAATCGTGGCTTTTAACCTCTGCATTCCGCGGTTTCTATAAACCATCCTATCGTGACCGTACTCTCGGGCTACGAGTAGCTTTTCATCTATTTTGGGAGTTTGTACAACATGGATATGAAGAGTGAAAAGGAAGGCCGATCAGTATCAAAAGCCTGCTGAGCGGCAGAGCAAGCCCGGATGAAGTCCGCCATGTCGCGGGCCAAAAATTCTTCAGCGGGTCAGCTTCAACCTGGCGTGTTTAAAGCCCATTAGCGACGGTCTGGCCTTGCAAGCTCAGTAAATACTGGCTATTCGGCAAGCTATAAGCCCAACTATAAAGCCACGCTTGCCGCAAGGCGCAGGGCTGCGGCTTTGCCGGCCAGGAGGCTGAGCCTGCCGGGTGCGGATCTGGATGGGACGCCCGGCAGGCCCGTTGGGTTACGAAAAGTGGAATGATCAGCGGTTGCAAAGAAGATGCGGGTGCATGAGGACGCTGTGACTGACGGCATCGGGAAGGAAAGAACGAAAC
>JBFMGN010000815.1:0-2213 GCA_040752435.1 Spirochaetota bacterium | reverse complement strand
CCCGAGGTAATTTTAATAAATGGGAATTGTACCGGTTACTTAGATCAAATGACAAATTAAGCAAACACTTGCCGGAGACCATGTATTTTAATAATACAAAAGACCTCATCACTATGTTAGAACGGTTTGGCAACGTCTACCTGAAAGGCTGCAATGGCAGTCGGGGAAAGCAGGTTCTGAGCGTTGCCACTCTGCCTGAGGGCGGATTTGAGGTCCGTTCATTTATACAAAAAAATGTAGCCAGAAAGATTCATAGTATACATGAACTTAACAAGCATATTTCGTCCTGCCTTAATGGAAAAGATGTAATTATCCAGCAAGCTATTGACTTAATTACTGTAGACAATCGTATTGCAGACTTCCGTGGTGAACTGCAAAGAAACGGTAGGGGTGAATTGACTATAACTGCAATTCCGGTGCGGATAGGAAAACAATATTCCCCCATATCTACCCGTGGTTCCAGCTATCCATTTGAGGTCTTTTTCCAAAATATCATGAACTACTCAAAAGAAGAAACTGCCAAAATAAAAAGCTGCGCGGAGGATTTTTTGGTTGAGATTTATACTTTGGTGGAACAGGCATATGGTCCGTTTGGGGAGTTAGGAATTGATATCGGCTTGGATAACACGGGAAAACTTTGGTTTATTGAATGTAATGCCAAGTCAGCTAAGGTATCTTTATATAATACCACATCGGGTGAAACACTGCAGAGAGCTTCTTTAAATCCTTTGGAATACGCGAAATTCCTTTATTCAGCCCGCCTAGACGACAACGCTCTCAATTTTCAGGTTAACTGACAATAAATGGTTCGTATTGATATCTGGTCGATGAAAAAGAAGCTGGGTACACAGCTTCTTTTTTGCTTTTCACCGATATGTGAGCTTTTCTAAGTTCTGAATTCCGTTGACTTATTTGCGTTGTCACCCGTCGGGCTGTATTTTTAGACCATTTCGGAAGTACAATCATTTTTGTCGTCAATATCAACCGCTTCAGGGTCATCCCAAAGCAAATCTGTCGTATTTGCCTGTTGCAGTATTTCCTGTGCCAGCAAATCAATTGCCCGGGCCAAGGTATCCTGCGCAGCCGAATCCGCAGTCCTGCAGACAGCGTCCAGCCCGTCATTGCCTTCAACGTGCGCCAGTTGCAGCCATTTAAGCGCGGATGCTTCTTTGCCTGCTCTTATCGGAATTACCACTTTAACCCAGGAGGAGTTCAATAATGCGTTTCTGCGACTATCACCTTCCGGCTGCACGAGCCATTCCTTTACGGAAACCTCACCATTGCCTTCATCCGGTTGGGCGGGAAGCCGGGGCAACCACCAGTCCGGAGCTATATAGTAAAAGATCTTTTCTATATCAAATAAGGATCTGAATATTTCATCTGATACATGTTTTTTGCGGCCGGTTTCTGCTCCCATAAGATAGCTCAGAATATAACGGTATAGAATATAGCTTTCTTCCTCACGTAATTCTGCGGATGTGCGCCGGCGCAGCTGACCGGAAAGTTTAATTTTTTCCTGAACGGCATTTTCATATTCAATATACGGGAACCAGTTCATGGTGGCCTTGATACCTTCCGGTACTTCCATCCGTTCAATTCCGGGAATGCCAAGCCGGAGGCCGGGTTCATCTACATAGATCTGCCAGCACATTTGCGTACTGATGTGCTGATTTTTAATCTCAACCTTTTGCATCGAGCGGCGGATTTGCTTCTTTTGTTGCAATAGAGCTATCTCTTTGGCATGTGTAACATTTTTCGCAAAGCCTACCTCTTCGGTAGCTTCATCAAGATAAATCACCATCTCCCCCACATTATCACAGATAGCAAACCGCGTGTTTTTTTTGCTCTCTTCTTTAAGTAAACCCAGGAAGTCAAAGGCTGACCCGGATATGTCACAACTGTCTTTATCTGATTCAAAAAAGTGCTGCTTAAAAATGTGCACAATGCCAATAGGAGACAGAATCGGCATATGTGTTTCCAAATCAAAGTCAGCTATGGGGTCAATAAAATTCTTCTGAATTTCCCAATCGGTTTTATTTTGAAAACATAAGTTATAGAGTAAATCTGGCGAGGTTTCTTTTAACCAGCCCAGTACCCCTGCAGTAACAAAAGCCTCTAAAGAGTCCTCAGGCTTCAGTTTTTTCATTGCGCTCTCTAATTCAGCAACTAACCTGGATATATTATTTCTTTCCATATCCAGCCTGGTCTCAGTC
>JBFMGN010000814.1:0-2214 GCA_040752435.1 Spirochaetota bacterium | reverse complement strand
AATCTCCTTTCTTGTTTCATCGAGCACCACTTCCACAATGACAGTTGAATAGTCCTTTAGCCTTGCTTCAGCGGTATCCCTAGCTCGGAGTAGGACACTTTTTGGCTGTTGTTGGTACCAGGACTTTATTTCATCGGCAGTGGGAGTTTTTCCGGTGTGTTTAGTCTGGTGCTTCATCCACTCGATGAGTTGTTCTTCAACAACTGCAAACGCCACCAGGCCAAGGATCCAACTTTCCTCAGAATTTTCGACGAGTTCGTCATATATATCTTCTGGGCCTGTAAATTTGTCCACGATCAAACATCTCCTTCTGGGAGCTAATAAGTTAGTGTCAAATTTCTAAATATCTACTCCAACCTAACATTTTTCACAACAAAATATAGGAGTATTTACCCATTTCCAACCCATATCATTCATCAGGACATGATAAGCAGAAACCTGATAACATCATCAGATCCATCGGCAATATCAACCGTACCGGCAAAACCGCAAATTAAGATGTTCCTGAGAAAGGTAAGGGAAGCTCATGCAATCAAACAGGAGCTGGCAAGGTCGCCGTCAATTGGATTTTTGATTGCATTTTGATCACCTTGGCTGGCTCCGGACCTGATAATTCTGCAATCAGATTCCCCGGCATCGTGGGCAGCGCCAGCCAGGATCGGCGACCTGCTGCTCAGGGCGAGGATTGCATTTTATTTTTTTGGAGTCCGCTATTTTGTTTCAAGTTTGGGGGGTAAAGTACCAGAGTGGTGGGTTACTTCTATTGAAGCTTATAAATGTCCACTTTAGTTTCGAGACACCTTCGGAGTGACAAATCATTCGCTCCTATATCAAACCAGCTGTTGGGTTTCTGGTAAAAATCCAAGCCTCTACCTATTTTTATTATCCAGCCGTTGTCGATACGGATCTCTCTATCGTGGATATTTTCATTTAATTTGATATCCAACACAACGTCCATTTCTAGAAGACTCTGCTTAAGCTCTCCCAATTTGTCCTGCATTTCAGCGATCTGCATATTACTGTCATAGCCTGTGATTAGGTTTATTTTGCGTATGGCCGGGTGTTTTACAACTGCCTCGCAGAAACGGACAAAATTCTGAATTTGATGCTGGATTCTTATGTACGGATCTTCAATGGTAATTTCTTTTGCCCCGGCAAGGTAGGGACCAATTATCGACTCATAGCTATGACCAGTGTCATTATAAAGTATGGTGAAATGCTGCTCTGCTAATGAGGTTTCCCGCGTTAATTCCGGAGTCTCTGTTCCTGTAGCCACCTCAGGTTCCACACTTTCCTCATCTCTCATTTCCGCCGTTTCAACTTTCGAAGGTTCCTCCTGTTTAACAGCATCAGGCGCCTCAAGATGCCCTGAAGGCTCCAGTTCCTTTCGAGATGGTTGTTGCGTGGCGACAGCGTCTTTTGACTCCGGGCAAAAGACTATTATCTCTTTTCCATCGGCCGTGAAATATGAGAGGTCGATATTAGCAAATTCGTCATCCGCCTTGCGTTTATTCATTTGCTCTTTAACACGACGGCGGGCCTCGATCGCATAGGCCACGTATTCCTGAAACTCTTCATCCGTCGGTTCGTCCAGTGGATGAAGAATCTTCAGGAAGGCGCAGACCGTTTTCTTAATGCCCTTTTCATCTCTCCCTTCAATGGCTTTTCCCAGGCGGATCTTTTTGTTTACTTCCTCATAGCGGTTGTTGTGCTTGAGCTGATAATGAAAGGCTTCGGCCAGGTAATCGGTGATGAAACCATAATTGCTGGTAAGAAAATCACTGCTCGTTTTAGGGATTTCCCAGCCCGGGAGATAGCAGGCAAACCGGTCCATGATTGCCAGATCAAATTCCTTTGGCAATGGCAGGAACAGATCGTAGTCGGTGGAATTGACCAGCTGCTTGATGGACTGATCGATATTCCCGACAAAAGCCATACTTGCATCGGCAATAACTTCTGCTCCTCTCGAAAAACGGCCATTCGCCATGTAGTCCTTCATGATTTGGATGGCATCAGGATCTTTGATTTTAATCCCTGCCACTTCATCAAAGGCCACCGTATCCCAGAAGCCGACCAGGCCGATTTTTTTTCTGGCATTGTTGTAGAATAAAGCCGCCTTTGTCGCCTGCCCTCCACTGATTAATGTTGCGTAGGGTGAAAATTCACTGAAGAAATAGGATTTCCCCGTCCCTCTGGGGCCAAGTTCAATAAAGT
>JBFMGN010000813.1:859-2215 GCA_040752435.1 Spirochaetota bacterium | reverse complement strand
GGGCAAGAAGAATTAGATAGGGCAAGGAATCAAGCTTTAGCAAAGGTGGGTACGGAGATAGACCTGTTTGTGCATTCGTTGAAAAAGAAAGCTGACAGTGAGAAAAATGGATCGTCCTCGACGGTCCTTAATATTTATTCTCCTGTGGGATCGATACAAACAGGGAATTATTCAATAGCCAATGTAACCCAGAACATTGATACTGAAGTTAGAGAGCAAATACGAAAGATACTTGAGGAAATAAACCTAGCACTCTCTCACTCTGAAGTTGAAACTACTGCGCCAAAAAGTGAACTGATTGAAATTGTTCAAGAGAGTCAAAAAGAACTTCAAAAAGAAAAGCCCGATGTAACGCGGTTGAGAAGTTTACTTATAACCGTTGGGACATCAATACAAGTGGTATCAAGTCTTAAACCCGCTTACGAGACCCTGAAACAGGCATTAACGTTTATCGGCATTTCATTACCATGACACAGATGCAGAAAGTGCCGAAAATGTCAGTAGAGGAAACGAGGGAAACCTCAGCGACCTTTTGTGTAAGGTCATGTTGATTGCGCCCGTCACTTTCATCGTCGGCCGAAGAGGAGGGATACAAGATATGAAGGAGCTTTATAAAATCGCTCATGAATGTCGGAATGCGGATTCGACACGCTTCTGGCAGATGTTCGCTGTCATGACTGCAATCAATGCTGGCTTGCTGGCTTTTGTGAGTGCTCAGAAGATAGACACCGCACTCGTTCCTTATTGTGGTGCGCTGGGGGCAATCGTGTCCCTGATTTGGTTGGGGATGCAGATTCGATATTTGTGGTGGGTCAAACACTGGGAGGGGAAACTCAGAGAATTCGAACCAATCGTTAAAGAAGATATCACAGTTCAGCGTAACATCGAAAAACTGCCGCCACTACCTGATAACTTGGCACTGTTTAACGAGAAGACGAAACCACGCCCCAGCGGTCTGTCCACGCGACGCTACTCATGTATTGTGGCACTTCTTTTCATCGGCGTCTGGGCAATCGTTGCACTCTATTCCGCATGGAGATGACCGGCCAACCAATCGTTGGTGGCCGCGGGAGGCGGGACTGGGAGGCAGGAAGCCCTTCAATACCTAAATTACCAAAAGATTGAGGGGCCAGCTATTCTTTGTTCTATGCAGATTAAGGCGCAGAACAGACATTGCTTTAAATTCCGGGTACACCTTATTTGTTTTTTTAGATAAGTCCTGTGGCCGGTGATTGCTTTCGATAAAAGAGAGGGAGGGTTTTGACCCCAAAGACCTTTATGACCCCAATTTTCCCGGCGAAACCTTCCGCGTCCTCAAGGAAAAAGAAGAACGGGAATATGGCGAATAACAAACCC
>JBFMGN010000813.1:0-849 GCA_040752435.1 Spirochaetota bacterium | reverse complement strand
CTTGTCCTGCAAGCCTGGGATAAACTGGGAGGTAAATGAAAGGGGATGGTCCTCCATGAGAAAAGAGTTTTTGAATGGCAAAGACCAATCCCACGAATCTCAGCGGGACTGATGAGAGACTTCGGAGAAAGGACGGGTTAAATGGAGATCAAATATTCCGAGAAGGCGGTAAAGCAACTCGAGAAGATTTGCAGAGGGGATAAAAAGAGCGCCTCCATAATTATAGAGGCGATAGAGGCATATTCGAAAAATCCGAAAGGGTATTTTGATATCAAGCTATTAAAAGGGAAGTATGGAGATTTCAACAGACTCCGGACAGGAAAATATCGTATCATATTTGAGGATGATGGTAAAATAATGTTCGTTTACGAAATCAAACACCGACAGGAGGCTTACCATGATTAAAACCCAAGTTGTGAAAGAGAATAACAAACCGGTGGCAGTCATTATTGACTATAAGGAATACTTGCGGCTGAAAGAAATAGCAGAAGACAGGGCCGATTATTATTCTACAGTGGAAGTAAAGAGGAAAAATAAAAAGTGGAAAGGGCATGAGGAGCTAAAAAAAGAATTGGGGCTATAGGAGGAATGAGATTATGGGACGGATTAAAACTCTTCTGGAGAAGTTGTCATGGGCGAAGCTGCCGCCCAAGTTCTCATCAACGAGGCCCCGGACGGTTCCATCTCACTAAAAGTGAAACTGGGGAGCGAGACGGTCTGGTTAAGCCTCAATCAGATGGCTCAACTCTTCGATCACGACAAGATGCTCATTTCCCGCCACCTGCATAACATGTTTAGGGAGAAGGAATTGGAAAAGGATTCAATTGTTGCATTTTTTGCACTAACTGC
>JBFMGN010000812.1:0-2223 GCA_040752435.1 Spirochaetota bacterium | reverse complement strand
ATATAATCGCCCGGCAGCATAAACTTGTTTATCCTTTTGTATATTTCAGGCTCGTTTTCTTTTACCCATGCAAGTTTTGCGGCGGTAAAATTGCCGGGAGAATTCAACAGCCTGGCCAAACAGATTTCTTTACCGATTTCTCTGAAGGCTTTTTGCCCGTAGGGGACTGCCCGGCTGTCACACCAGATAATTGAGGGACGCAACACTTTATTCTGTTTATCTACGAGTACCAGGCCGTGCATCTGGTATGAAATGCCTATTGCGGAGGTTCGGGCAAATTTCTCTTTCGTCTCTTTCTCTATATCGGCACAGGCTTTTTTTACATGGGACCACCATAACTCCGGAGCCTGTTCCGCCCATCCCGGTTTGGGGGCGCTGATATTCATTTCAGTTTTAGGAGATGTTGCAGAACCTACGACCTTGCCGGTTAATGCATCCATCAAGCTGGCCTTGACGGACGAGCTGCCGATATCTAATCCCAGAAGGTAACCGTTATCAGCCATACACCGATCCTCCTCGATTGAAACATAACTTGGATTAAAAACTTAATTTCTGATTTTTTCAATAAGAGCGGCGACTGTTAATCCGAGGTGTTCCGCTACCTCTTCCGCCGGTCCGGATTCTCCAAATCTGTTTATGGAAAGTATGGCATTATTCCCGGAGGCAACTCTTTCCCATCCGAAAGAAACACCGGCTTCCACTGCAACTGTTTTTATACCCTTCGGTAGAATTGTTTCCGTGAAACCATCGTCCTGGGAATAGAACAATTCCCTGGAAAGCATGGAGACAATCCTGACTTTTTTATCGGAAATACATCCGGCGGCTTTTAAAGCAAGGTTTACTTCCGAACCTGTTGCAACAACAATAACATCCGGTCTGCCTTCGCAGTCTTTGACTATATAAGCGCCCCTTAAAGCCGTGTGTTTCCAATCCTTATCCGCTTTAGGGTAAACTTCAAGGTTTTGCCGTGTCAACGCAAGTGCCGTAGGGCCGCCGGTTCTGCCGGCCGCGATCGTCCATGCCAGCGCCGTTTCCTGCGCATCTCCTGGTCGCAGCACAACCAGATTGGGAATTACCCGTAAGGAAGCCAGAGTTTCCACCGGTTGATGCGTAGGGCCATCTTCGCCGACGTAGATGGAATCATGGGTAAAAATATAAATGACCGGCAGTTTCATCAGGGCGGCGAGCCTGATCGAGGGTCTCATATAATCTGCAAAAACAAGAAAAGTCGCGCAAAATGCCCTAAGACCCCCATGAAGCCAAATACCGTTTGTAATTGAACCCATTGCATGTTCCCGCACGCCGAAATGGAGAGTGCGGCCCTTCCGGTTTTCCCTTGAGAAATCCATGTAATCGGGCATCGCGGTGTTATTCGACGGAGCAAGATCAGCCGAGCCGCCTACAAGGTTAGGCAGCGCGGCCGCCAAGGCGTTGAGCACTTTTCCGCTGGCGGCGCGGGTCGCCATCTTCGTGCCCTCCGGGAAATCGGGTAATTGTACGGACTGTAAATAAGAAGAATTGTTTGAATAGAATTGATCAAGTTTTCTCTTTAGTTCGGGATTTTCTTTTTTCCAGGCCATGTATGTTGCCTGCCACGTATCATAAACTCTTTTCCACTCGTTTTTCTTTTCAGCAAAATATTTTATTGCATTTGGATGAACGTAAAAGTTTTCGTTTTCCGGTATACCCAGATTCTTTCGAGCGGCTATAACCTCTTCCTTTCCCAGCGGCGCACCGTGAACCTTATGCGAGCCCGCCAGGTTGGGGGAACCTTTTCCAATTACAGACTTTACGAGAATGATAGACGGTTTGTTCTTTTCCGCCTTGGCTTCTTCCACCAATTTATGGATTCCTTCCACATCATACGCATCTGCGGAAAGAGTCTGCCACCCATATGCTTTGAAGCGTCCGAGAACATCCTCGGTAAAAGTAAGCTCCGTAGAACCTTCGATGGTAATCTTATTGGAATCGTAGAACACAATTAATTTTCCCAAACCGAGATGTCCCGCCAGCGAAGCGGCCTCGGAAGATACTCCTTCCATCATGCAGCCGTCACCTGCCAGAACGTAGGTATAATGATCGAAAATTTTGTGTTTGGATGTATTAAAAATGCTTGCGAGCATTTCCTCGGCAATAGCCATTCCAACGGCATTGGCGAAACCGGCGCCCAGTGGTCCGGTTGTCGTCTCAACGCCGGGGGTACACCAGTATTCAGGATGACCT
>JBFMGN010000811.1:0-2223 GCA_040752435.1 Spirochaetota bacterium | reverse complement strand
AGAGACATGTTGACCGAGCTTGCACAACTGGTTGAAAAGATAGAAAAGGGGGGAGTTATGTCTGAAGCTGTTAAAGAAGATGTTAAAGCACAATATCAGAGGATCATTTATTTTTACCTTGGACGTATTTCCCGTACGGAGGAATAGTAATGTACTCTTGTAAATATAAAATCGGTGATGTGGTTCGAAGGCACGAATTTTGCGGCGTG
This sequence comes from Spirochaetota bacterium, assembly GCA_040752435.1. Lineage (GTDB taxonomy): Bacteria > Spirochaetota > Spirochaetia > SPDA01 > JBFMGN01 > JBFMGN01. The sequence goes on along the minus strand of JBFMGN010000811.1, from coordinate 2,014 downwards.
ATTGAAAAGATATCTCCATGGGGCGAATGGGGCGACGACCATCTTTTAGATGTTAGACTAAGATATGGCAATGTGGTCCAGTGGAATTGTGGGCAGGTCGAGCCCTGCAACCATCTTTACTGTAGAGATACAGGTCAGATTTCTGAATGCCCTTTTCCCGGATAACCTCCTTGGCTTGTACAGGTAAAGTTCCCTCTGAGTATACTCGCAGTAAATACGCGGCAATTATAATCCACTGCGGTGGAACGACACCGCTTTCCTTGGTGTGCGTTAGCCAGGATGTACAGTGTACCAGGATAGCGGCCTCGTGCGCAGGAAGCCCCTGTGGCCTCCGCACTCCAAAGTAGCTGCCGCTACGGCTCCCAACATTGTCCAACATTATAGAACAATGAGAGAAAGAGACTCTCAGAGAATGCGCCATATTTCTTGGGAGATTCCCCTCATTCTGGTGTCTGATATATGAGAGCGATTTAATTGGCCAACAATCTCATAATCACCTGCTCGGCTTTGTTGAGCTCATAGCCGTAATAGGCGATATTGCCTTTCTTATCGATGACAATGTTGGTGGGGGTGCCTTTCACCCGATATCTTCTGGCCACTTCCCCCTGCTGGTCAAGCAGGACATCAAACACGACACCCTTTTGCCTGGCGAAATTCTGGACTTTTTCCGGTTTTTCACCGATGTCGATCGATAGAAACTTTACCTGCTCAGCCAGGGATTTTTCAATCTTGTTAAGGTGAGGAATTTCGGCTACACAATAAGGGCACCAGGTTGCCCAAAAATTTATGAGAACGATCTTGTTTCCGAGAAAGTCAGTCAGACTGACCTTTTGATTCCGGATACTTTGCAGGGTAAAATCCAGAGCGGGCATGGCATTGGATGGGCTGCTTTTTGGGGCCTCAGCGGTTGACGGGGCTTTCTGTGCCTCGTTCACTGATGGTTTCGCCTCGCTTTTTTGATTCACTTCGGCTTGTTCCGAGGGCTGTTTTTGCGCCTTACAACTCGTTGCCATGAGAAGAATTCCCATTACCGGGATGATCATAACTTTTCGGAGAATTGCCATCTTCATTGTTTTTTTCCTTTCTCAAGTATACGGAGAGATGTATATAGGTAAAATTCCTCCATTGTAAAATCGTATCAAGGTAATTTCTGCCAGGCTCCAAACAACCAGGCATTCCCACCCGCCTGGCTATGTAGTGGTCCCAGGTTTATAGCCAGAGCCTTCCTGCCTGGATAAGATAATACTCACCCAGAGCAAGCATAAATAACCCAAACACTGTCTGTGCCCGCTTCATCCATACTCCCGACTTGGGAAGGGCAGTGAGGAGTCCGGTGAAGGTTCCGGCCAGGATGAGTAAAAATCCCATTCCCAGTGCATAGGTAAAAAGAAGGCTGATGCCAAAAACCAGATTCTGCTGCGAGGCGATGTACGTCAGCAGCACTCCGAGAATAGCTACGGTACAGGGCGCGGTAATAAGGCCGGAAGCAAGGCCAAGCCCAAAAGCACCGATAACGCCCTGCCGGACCTTGCCGGACCCGGACCGGCTCAGGAAGGACGGCATGGGCAGGGAAAACAGTCCGAGCGTGGAAAGGCTAAAGAAAATGATAATATTGGCGATAATGAGATAAGCGACAGGATTATTCTGTATCTGGCCGAATAGCATGCCGCTCAAAGCGGCAAAAGCACCGAGGAAAGAATAGGTTATTGCCATACCCAGAACATAGGCAGAGGAAAGAACGAAACCGCTCATTTTGGATCGACTGCCCTGGCCGCCGATAAATCCGACAATAATGGGCAGAACAGGATACACACAGGGAGTGAAGGAAGTAGCCACACCAGCCAGAAGAACTACCGGATAGGCAAGAATCGATGTTGATTGAATATAGCTTTGAGCTATCTGAAATAGATTATGAAGCATACTCACTCAATATACTTCTTGATTTTTTGCAGGAATTTTTCTTCAGACATTCCCCCGGAGAATTTTTCCTTCAGGACACCTTTTTGAAGGATAA
>JBFMGN010000810.1:0-2229 GCA_040752435.1 Spirochaetota bacterium | reverse complement strand
CGCCAGTATTTCCGTTTCATTTCCAAGCGAATTGAGGGTTTCCTTAAATTTTTCAATATCCGCCAGGCTGGGCATATACCACCTTATCTTAAATTTCGGACGAAAAAAGAAATATGTTAGCCAATGCTTAAAGCTTTTTAATCTTCTTCCGAACAATTAATTATATCAGAAGAATGAAAAACCTTAAATACACTGCCGCTCTCCTTTTATTATTACTCACCTTCACCCTGCCCGCCGCAGAGACCAGCAACATCGATCTTCATGTGTTGATCATGGGCATGCAGGCCGCCGTCCCTCCGTTTATATTTGAAAATAACGTAATAATAACCTACAAGGCAAAACATCCGGTTCGGTTTGCCGGAGCGGCTTTCGCCCACGAGAATTTTCGTATTCTCCACGATTTTGTAAAAAACGGGTACGGAGTATTTATCCTTATATATCCCATTCCGGATAAAACGGAAACCCTCCGGTACCGGCTTGCAGTTGACGGTTTGTGGATGGAAGATCCGGTAAATCCCCTGGCAATTACGGATGCGACCGGAATTATAATCTCTCAAATATCCATACCGAAAGAAATAAGTGAAAGGCGGGAACGTATAAGCCCGAAAATTCTCGGAAACGGGTATGTCCGCTTTCTGTTCAAAGCCGAAGAGGGAAAGACCATCTTCCTGACTGGAGATTTCAATAACTGGGATCCCTTCCTGTACCAGCTTGAAGAACAACAACCCGGATTGTATTCCTTGACTCTTAAAATGCCCCCGGGAAAGCACGCGTATCATTTTATTTACAACGGAAAAACCTTCCTCGACCCGCTAAATCCCTCCCTGGGTGTAAACCCCGCCGGCGATGCTGCTTCCACATTCGTTCTGCCTTGATATGTGATACGGTATCTTAATATCGAAACGGGGGATTTTATTCACAGCAGGTAAACCATTACGATTGGCTTCCCGCGCCTTTTCCGAGATAACGGGACATCAGGGTGATAAGCCCAAGGGACATTACGAGGATTATTGAAGATATAGCATACACTTTGGGAGTCAAGCCAAACCGCAGCATCCCGTACAGGTATACCGGCAGGGTCATCCATGTACCTGTGAGAAAATAAGAGATTACTATTTCATCAAAAGAAACGGTAAAGGCCATAAGCGCGCCTCCGATTAAGGCAGTTCGAATCATGGGCAGGGTTACATACCAGAAAGTCTTAGCCGGTGTTGCGCCTAAGTCCATGGCCGCCATCTGATAGGTCGGACCCATTCTCTTAAGGCGGCTTAAAACCTGGAACATTATTACCGGTGTCGTAAAGGAAACATGCCCCATGAGAATTGTCAGCATCGATAGCTTCATGTTCAGGCTTTTAAAAAAGATTAAAAGGCTTAAGCCCATAATGATTCCAGGTAATACATAGGGAAGCAGTACCAGGGTCCTAAAAACACCTTTCCCGGGAAACCTGACTTTCGTCAAGAACATTGCACCGGCTGTTCCAAATATGAGCGACAGGGCTACCGCACATGTCCCCACTATTACTGAATGCCAGAAAGCGGTTAAAAGCTGCCTATCCTTTAAAAGTTCCTCATACCACCTGGTGGTAAAACCGCTCATTCCGACAATCATCTGCGTGGGGCTGAAGGAAAAGATAATTACTATGAACAAGGGCAGGTATAAGAAAAAGTAAACACCAAACCCATACAGTTTCAGTCCCGTCGCCCTGCTCTGGAAGCCTGCCTCCGGTCTCATTCTACAATGAATCCTCCTTCCGTAGAACCGTATTTTGATGTCAGGGCCAGGATGGTTACCGCAATACCGAACAGGATAAACCCCAAAGCCGCCCCAAAGGGCCAGTTGAAGGCGAAGCCGAACTGGCTCCAGATAAGGTTGCCGTACATAATTCCCTGGGTTCCGCCGAGCTGCTGCGGAATAATGTAATCCCCCAAGGCGATAATAAAGGAGAAGATAAACCCGGTAAACACTCCGGGAAGAGAGATCGGCAGAATGACATTCAGAAAGGTGCCTAATTCATCGGCCCCGAGGTCGGCGGCTGCATCAAGCAGATTTTTCGGAATCCGCTCCAGGGACGTATACACAGGTATAAATACAAAAGGTATGCAGATTGCAGTCAGCGTGATTGCAATGGCAAAGGGATTATAGAGGAAAATTTGAAGAGGTTCTTTGATAATGCCGACTGTCAAGAGCAAACTGTTTAATACGCCGTTATTCCCCAAAATCGTGCGC
>JBFMGN010000081.1:0-9150 GCA_040752435.1 Spirochaetota bacterium | reverse complement strand
TTCTTATTTCCATCTCTGCGATTATGCACGACTCTTCCGTCGCGTGGATGATCGCCGAAATTAATGTAGTCGGATATATAATTATTTTACTGTTATTCTCCGGGCTGACAGCTTTTATTTTTTTTAGTATTAGAGCCAACAGAAGATACATCCTTCCGGGGAGTTTACCATGGGCCTTGGTATTATTGCACGGCGGGTACGCTTTTTTTGCCGCCGCCTGCCTGCTTTACTTCGCATGGGTGTACGTTGTTGAGGACATTATAAGTTTCATCAAATTTGTCATCAATTACGGTAATAAGGAGTACGACCTCTCCACCTTGAAGCGGAAACTTAAGCTTTTACTTTTTTCAATACTGTTTTCTCTCTTTCTTATATTTATACAACGGCCCGGAATTATGCCGCTCCTGCCGATTATTTTGGCTTTGTCAGGCAATACCGCTATACTGCTCTGCGCCGGTGCATTTTCTCTCTTTGAAAGGCTGCGCCAGGAACACAGGCCCTTTTTCAGGGTGGCACTTATAAGGCAAGAACATGGCAGGGATATAAGCTATTCCACTGTATTTTCTTCGCCCAGCGGGCTGGACTGTATTATATCTTCGCATTCTGCGAAGGTTTTTAAAGGTATAGCATCTTGCGAGATTTCCAATCCAGTCCAGAGTGGCCTTAAGGCGGCGATGGGAAAAACGCAGGTTACCTTTATTTCCGCCTTATGCCTTATTGTGAGTATCTCCCCCTTATTCATACTTTTTTCGCCGCCTCACCGCCGCATTGAAATACCGCTCCCGACCCGTTTTTCCGGTGTTAACACTTTTTCCTGGAAAGCCCTTCAGAAACTTTCAATGAGCAAAAAAATTAACTCACTCCCGGATATTTCCGATTATATTGTTCACAAAGCTTTTCAGGATGCATTCCCCTTTAACCGTCCCTATATATTCCCGCAAAGGGATGAAAAAGTAATTTTATCCACCTATAACAACGGCGATGACAAAATCCAGGAGACAAGCCGGGTTGTGCATTTTTTCTCCGATGCATGGCTTAAGCAGGCGCTCTCGAATGCCAAAGAACAGGGTGTTACGAGACTTTTAATGGATCAGGGTCTTCCCGTAGCAGTTATTTATAAACCGATGGATTATTCGCATATAAATTTATTTATTCTTATTCGGCATTATCTGCTCTGTTTGGTAATTTTCTCCCCCCTTATTTTTTTTGAGTACCATTTGACACCTAAGATTTTGTATGATATTAAAAACATTGTGCTAAGGAGAAAACGTCAGGCCGCATGAAAAATTTGAAGACTTTTCCAAAAGGCGGTGTTCATCCGCATGATCAAAAGAGACTTTCGGAAGATGAACCTATTAGAAATGCCGTAATACCGTCTCTTTCCGTGGTACCGCTGTTGCAGCATCTCGGGAGCCCGGCCGAACCGGTAGTAAAGGCGGGAGATAAAGTGGCAGAGGGCACGCTCTTAGGCAAATCGAAGGGATTTGTCTCAGCCCAGGTGCATTCGCCGGTTCCGGGAACGGTAAAGGAGTTGCGTGAGATTTATCTTCCAACGGGTATAAAATCCCTGGCAGTTGTAATAGAGCTTGAAGGCGAATTCGATCGACTGGGCAAAAAACAATCTTCATTCAATTGGGAAGCGCTGGAACCGAAAGCCCTGCTGGATATAATTATTGATATGGGTATTGTCGGGCTGGGAGGGGCGGCCTTCCCTACTCACGTAAAATTTTCAATCCCGCGGCAGTCAAAAATAGAGTATTTTGTGGTAAACGGGGCTGAATGTGAACCGTACCTTACCTCAGATTACAGATTGATGCTGGAAAAACCCCGGGAAATTTTGAACGGAATACGTGTAATCAGGAAAATCCTCAATACAGATGAAATAATAATCGGGATAGAAGAAAACAAACCGGCCGCCATAGAGATAATGGAAAAAACGGCCTCGTCTTCGGACCTGCCTATCCAGGTTGTTCCTTTGGCCCTCAAATATCCCCAGGGTGATGAAAAACAGCTTTTAAAGGCATTGATCGGGCGAGAGGTGCCCTCGGGGGGGCTTCCCCTGGATATCGGTGCGGTTGTATCCAATGTCGGGACGGTTTTCGCTATATATGAGGCGGTTTTTCTGCAAAAGCCACTGATCGAACGGATTGTGACCGTATCCGGTGGTGCAATAAAGAACCCTGCAAATTTAAAAGCCAGGGTGGGAACTCCCATTGGCAGTTTAATCGCGGAATGCGGCGGCTTTACCAGTGTACCCAAGAAACTCCTCATCGGCGGTCCGATGATGGGTTTCGCTGCCTTCGACCTGGATATGCCGGTCACCAAAGGTACTTCGGGTGTTCTTGCCCTGACGGCAGAAGAGGTAAATTCTTCCAGGCAAACTGCCTGTCTTGGCTGTGGACGATGCCTCGTTCATTGTCCCATGGGTTTGAATCCGACAAGGTTATTCAAAGTGATTGATCACCTGAACTATGATACCGCCCTCAAGGAAGGGTTGATGGACTGTAAAGAGTGCGGATGCTGTGCATTTGTATGTCCGGCTTATATTCCTCTTGTTCAAGCCATGAAACTGGGCAAACGTATGGGTAAACAGAAGGTGACAACATGAAACCAGGTGAAACAATGCTTGTTACGACGTCGCCCCATCTCCATTATCCGGCCTCCACGACCCGGATAATGTGGACTGTAAGTATCTGCCTGCTGCCGGCCGGTGCATGGGGGTGTTATGTTTTCGGTCTTAAGGCGCTTGTCGTTCTTCTTGTTTCCATCGCGGCTGCAGCCGCGGCCGAGTTAATAATGGGAGCCATCTTAAAAAAATTTACTATTTACGATGGAAGCGCTTTTTTAACCGGGCTGCTCGTTGGATATAATCTGCCGCCCGGTGTCCCTCTCTATATACCGATAGCAGCTTCGTTTTTTGCGATTGTTGTTGTGAAATGGACTTTCGGCGGACTTGGTACGAACTGGATGAATCCCGCCCTGGCGGGCAGGGTTTTTGTGTTCTTCTCATGGACCGGTCCGATGACCACCTGGATAATCCCCAGAAACATGAACGTTGACACTATTACAGGCCCGTCGCCTCTCGGATTCATCAAGGCCGGACTTTTCGACTTTACAGGACGTATAAAGGGACCCATTGAGTTTTTAAACCAGAATGGGTACCCGGTAAGCAGCCTCGACCGCTCCATCACCGCCTGGTTAAACTCGGCTGTATTCGAGCCGCTGGGAACCCATATTGGAAAGGGTTACATCGATCTGTTTATTGGAATTGTCCCCGGATGTATCGGTGAAGTATCCGCCTTGCTTCTTCTGGTTGGGTCGATTTATCTATTTGCAAAAAAAATAATAACATGGGAAGTGCCGGTTTCTTACCTTCTGGTGTTTGGAGTTCTTTCATGGATTTTAGGGGGAATAAAATTCGGTAACGGATTGTTTCAGGGGGATGTGATATTTAATCTTTTTGCCGGAGGGCTGATTTTAGGTGTTTTTTATATGGCAACGGATATGGTAACTTCACCTTTAACCGGCAAAGGCAAACTTATATTCGGCGCAGGCGCAGGGTTCTTAACCTTTCTTATACGGTTTTATGGCTCATTTCCAGAGGGTGTCAGTCTGGCAATAATCATTATGAATATCTTTGTTCCATTGATTAATCGTTATACCGGACCGGTACGTTTTGGAATCCCCAGGCGAGGGAAAACGACATGAAGAAGACTGTAATAATCGGGGGTAAGCTTACCCTTATTTGTGCTATTGCTGCTTTGTCCCTTGGGTTTGTGAATGCCTTAACCGAGCCAGTTATCGCGGCTATCAAGAAGATAGAACTGGAAAAAGCCCTTGCGGCCGTTTCAGCCGGCGGCAAAGTAGGGGAAGGAATAACTGTGGAAACGAAAGGCGCGATTAAGGTTTATTACCCCGTATCAGATATTCCCGGAGGTAAAGAAGGATATATAGTAAAACTTACCGCTACAGGATACGGCGGCGACATGACTATTCTGGCAGGTTTTTCCTCTGCCGGTGAGATACTCTCCGTAAAACTTATGGATAATAGTGAGACGCCTGGGCTTGGAAAGGTGGCCGAAAAAGATTCGTATATGGAAAAATTCATTGGAACCGGCGGGGAGAAAAAGATTCCGGTCCGAAAAACCCAGTTGAGCCAGAGCGAGGCGGATGCAATAACCGGCGCTACCATTACGTTTATCGGTATAGCCAAAGCCCTGGAAGCCGGGTCCGAATTCGCTAAAAGTGTGAAGAGGTGAAAAATGATACAGGAGTTAACAAAAGGGGTTTTCAAAGAAAATCCCATTTTCATCATAGTGCTCGGCCTTTGTCCTACTCTGGCGGTTTCGACCCAGGTTGTGAATGCACTCGGTATGGGTGCGGGTGTAATTTTTGTCCTTCTTGGATCCAACATTTTTATTTCTTTATTGAAAGATTTTATACCGGACAAGGTTCGAATTCCGGCTTATGTTGTCATCATTGCAACCTTTGTTACAGTTGTCGACCTGATAATGCAGGCTTACCTGCCGTCGTTATCAAAGAACCTCGGTGTTTTTGTCCAATTGATCGTTGTTAACTGTATAATTCTGGGCCGGGCAGAAGCTTTTGCCAATAAAAATAGCGTCGGACGGTCGATTCTGGATGCCATCGGTATGGGTATAGGGTTTACCCTGGCGCTTATACTGATATCGGGTATTCGGGAAGTCTTGGGTGCCGGTACCATTACCTTGTTCCCAGTGGGCGGTTTTAACGGTGTTATAGAGGTACCCGGTCTCTCTAAAAGTCCCGTGAGGGTGATGGGACTTGCAGCCGGCGCTTTACTGGTAATGGGATATTTGAAGGCTTTTTTCAACTGGCTTGAGACCGGAAAGAAGGGAGGCCGGGTATGACGTATGTTGGAATAATTATCACTTTTGTTTTCATCAATAATTTTATCCTTACCCAATTTCTCGGGCTCTGCCCGTTCATTGGTGTATCTAAAAATGTGGAATCCGCGCTGGGTATGGGTTTTGCCGTGATTTTTGTTATGTCGCTTGCATCCCTTATTACCTGGGCTGTATATCACCTGTTATTAATACCGCTCCATATTACCTTTTTGCAGACAATAACCTTTATCCTGGTCATAGCCGCCCTGGTACAGTTCGTTGAAATGATCATACTGAAGATATCGCCGCCGCTGTACAAGGCTTTGGGAATCTACCTTCCCCTTATTACTACAAATTGTGCGGTCTTAGGAATTGCTCTTATCGCAGTCAGGAATTCGTACAATGCCCTGGAAAGTTTTGTAGCCGGATTCGCCGCCGGCCTCGGTTTTTTGCTGGCAATTCTGCTTATGTCTAATATCCGCGAAAGACTCGATGCAGAGTGGGTTCCTAAACCCTTCAGAGGCATGCCGATCTCTTTCGTTACAGCCGGTCTTATGGCCCTGGCATTCATGGCATTTGATAAGGCTCTTTTAAAGAACCTGATAGGTTAGGTGTTGAAGATATGGATAAAATACTATATGCATTTCTCACAATCGTATCTTTGGGAGCTGTGCTTGGAATAGGTCTTGCAATCGCGTCCAGGTTTTTTGCAGTCATAAAGGATAAACGGATAGAGAGCGTTGAGACGGCCCTCCCCGGTTTAAACTGCGGTGCCTGCGGGTATGCCGGATGTAGTTCCTATGCCGGGGCAATAATAAACGAAGGCGCGTCTTTGACCCTCTGTTCTCCCGGCGGACCAGAGTCTGCAGCCGCGCTGGCAAAAATTATGGGGGTGGAAGTAGCCTATTCAAACGAAAAAAAAGTTACCCAGGTCCGCTGCCGGGGAGGGAAGGAAACCTCCCGGTATGTTTTTTCATACCAGGGTATTGCAGATTGCAATGCATTATATATACTGTATGAAGGCGACAAAGAGTGCAAGTACGCGTGCCTGGCTCTTGGCAGTTGTATAAAGGTCTGCCCGGTAGATGCTATCGACTATGACAAAGAAGGCCTGGTGTGGGTGGATAAGGACCTCTGTATCTCGTGCGGGAAGTGCATCCAGGTGTGCCCGACACGTGTTATGAAATGGATTCCGTATTCAGCCGATTACATGGTCGCCTGTAACTCCACCGATAAAGGCGGCGTGGTGCGCAAGTATTGTTCGGTAGGATGTATCGGCTGTAAAATATGCGAGAAAAAGTCGCCGGAAGGCGGCTATAAGGTGGAGAATTTCCTTGCAGATATCGATTATTCCGCCAAAGGCGAGCGGGCGGAAGCATGCACCGCCTGTCCCACAAAGAGCATCATACCGGTCGTGAATGCAGAGAGTCCGGTAAAGGAGCTTAAAACCCAGCGTGAATTCCATCAACAATCTAAATTAAACCAGTAAACTGAACTCATTACGAGCTTAGCGCTGGACTTTATTGTATTTTGCGCTTTCGGCGCAAAATTTTCAAAGGAATAGCATAATATCTAAATGAAAAAAATTAAGTTGATTTTCGGGACGCATAACACTCAGCCGGTCGGAAGTCACGATTACCTTTTTGAGAAGGCGTATCAGGAGGCATATAAACCATTCTTAACTGTATTGTATAATTTTCCGGATTTTCCTGTAACCCTCCATTATTCCGGAATCCTTCTCCAGTGGCTCGAAGATAATCATCCCGAGTTCCTGATGCTGTTAAATGATATGATAAAACGAAAGCAGGTAGAGCTTCTGGGGGGCGGATTCTATGAACCGGTCTTTTCGCTTATTCCCATTTCCGACAGACTCGGGCAGATTGAATGCCTTACAACTTTTTTGCGCAAACGCTTTGGGAGAAGGCCCAGGGGAAGCTGGATTACTGAAAGTATCTGGGAACCCTCTTTCGCTTCCATGCTCAGCAACAGTGGAATGGATTATATCTTCCTGCACGATCAGCATTTTATCGAGGCCGGTTTTACAGAGAGAGATCTTTTTGCCCCCTGCATTACGGAAGATCAAGGCAAAACCCTGGCTGTATATCCTATTTGCAGGCAAATTACAGAGCGTATTCCATCTGCAACTCCAGAAGAAGTTGTCGATTCTATCCTGGACTTAAGGGCTTTTGAGGAAGAACGTGTTGTTGTAGTGTTTGTCTCCGGTGATAAATTGGGGTTGGTCGGTAATACCCATATTCTGTGTTATAAGCAAGGCTGGTTTGAAAAATTTTTAACTCTCGTTATTGAAACGAGCGAAAAGATAGAGGTTGTTAATCCCGGGCGTTATTTAAAGTCCGTAATGCCTTTAAAGAAGGGATATTTTACCTGCTCATCCTGCAAACACCTTTTGGAATGGACCGTTTCCGGCCGATTATCTCAATCCGGCAGGAGCGGGCAAAAGGCGGCGCAGGCCTCAAAAGATGTAAGTTTGTCTTCAAACTACAGTTTTTTCCGCCAGTTCCTGACAAAGTATCCTGAGAGTAATCTATTATATTCTAAAATGATCTATACCCAGATACTTGTTAATCAAATACGGGGTGATAAATACAGGAAAAAAGCCGCTCGAGAAGAACTATGGAAAGGGCAATGCCATGATGTTTACTGGCATGCGCAGAAAGGCGGAATATATTCGAACCACCTAAGAAAAGCCGTCTATTACTCCCTCATTGAGGCTGAAAAAATAACCAGGGAAAAAGGCATTTTTATTCCGTCCATCATCTCGGTCGACTTCGACATGGATGGTCTTGTGGAGTATCTTTATCAAGGTCACAATCTGAATGCGTATGTGCATGTAGTTGGCGGAATTTTATTTGAACTGGATTATCTTCCTATATCCTGGAATTACCTCGATACCCTTGCCAGGCACGTGGAAGCCTATCATAACGATGAGATATGTAATAAAGGGAATGATCATTATTTACGGAAAACTTTTATCGATCATTTCTTTGCGGAGAATGAAACTATCGAAGCTTTTGATACGGTTCAATATGAGGAACTCGGAGATTTTATTGAGTCGCTCTACAATGTAACGGAGTACGACCGGGAACATAAGGAATTGAATCTTCAACGTATCGGGAGTGTAAGGTACAACGGCATGGTCAGTCAAATTGAAATTCTTAAGAAATATATCTTTAAAAAAAGTTCCGTTGATGTTTATTATGTTATCAAAAACAATTCAGAGGAACCTATTACGTCATGTTTCGGTTCTGAGATAAATCTTGCCCTGGCTTCCAAGGGAATGGAGAGCACAAGGATTTACCGCCTCGATAATCACAAAAGAACGGAGTTAGGCAATGAAAGGGTGGAGGTGAAGGATACCGCCAACATAGTGATACATGATGTTTATAATGACGTTCTTATCGATATTTCTGCGGCCAACAATTTCGATTTATGGAGCCTTCCGGTGGAGACAGTATCGAAATCCATTGAAAATTACGAGACAATTTACCAGTCTTCTTGTCTTATTCCCAAATGGAATATTACCCTTACTAAAGATGAGAAATGGGAAACTCGCATCAGTCTTCGTTTTGATAAAGAGTAGTCATCCTACAGGGAACTCTTTTCGAGTTTTCTGAAAAGAGAATCCATCCACGGCTTTGTTTCCGCATAATATGAGTCTTCAGCCAGAAGAAATTCAATGAAGGCTGCCCGCATTTTATCCTGAAAGTAATATACCTGTCCAAGGTAAAAGTGCGCCCTGTTTTCTATCGCCTTGCTCCTGTGAATACTTAGAAAGTTTTTAAGCAGCTTTTCAGTCTCATCCCAACGCCTCTCGCTGAACTCCCTGTCTAATATGCTTTTTAAAGTATACTCCTCTCCGCCGCTTCGGGCTGTTTTATCCGCGGTCATTATCACCGGTTTCATATCCGGCGGGGGAATAATCTCGGCCGATATAGTCTCGAGTAATGCAGAGACTGCCTTGGCAGTCCCGGGGCTTAAGTCCCGGTATCTGGGTTGGTTGACTGTTGCCTGCGAAGTAAGTTCAGTCCCGGTGTCAATCGCCCGTGCTATCGGGTAAAGGGGCAGGGGGATGGACCGGCTTAAAGAGGTTTCCGGCAGTCCAACCCGGGTGCCGAGGGGAATTTCAGCCGGTATTATGGTTGCATTTTCTCCGGCTGTGAAGCTGATTTTCCCGATTTTTATAAGAGAACTATCCAGGGCAGCGTAATAGTAAGAAATTCCGGGAACAGGAAAATCCTGGACACTGGTTTTAGAACTCGAAACG
>JBFMGN010000809.1:0-2229 GCA_040752435.1 Spirochaetota bacterium | reverse complement strand
GGAACATTTAAAGTACTCCCTGGGTGTAGACAGTTATACGGCGACCAGCCACGACCGCTTTACCGCCCTGGCTCTCACCATCCGCGACCGGCTTATCAATCAATGGATAAAGACCCAGCAGACCCACCACAAGAAGGATGTAAAAAGAGTCTATTACCTGTCCCTGGAGTTTCTTATGGGACGCTCTATGGGTAATAATGTAATTAATATGAAGCTTGACGGCGCTGTACGGGCGGCTCTATCAGCCCTCGGCTATACGTGGGAGGACTTAAGGGAGGAAGAAGTCGATGCCGGACTCGGCAATGGCGGTTTGGGAAGGCTGGCAGCCTGTTTCCTGGATTCAATGGCGACCCTGGACATTCCCGCTTTCGGATACGGCCTTCGCTACGATTACGGGATTTTCAGGCAGGAAATTGAAAAAGGTTATCAGAAAGAACACCCCGACGATTGGCTTAGAAGGGGGGATCCCTGGGAAATTGAACGTCCCGATATTACTGTACCGGTATATTTCGGAGGGAGGGTGGAAATGTTCCATACCAGAGGAAGGCTGACACCCCGCTGGGTGGATACCAAGAAAGTAATCGGAATGGCGTACGACACGCCGATTGTCGGCTACGGCGGTAGAACCGTGAATACCTTAAGGCTCTGGAGCGCCAAAGCGGCAGAGGAGTTTGACTTCGAGGATTTCAACAAGGCGGATTACATCGAAGCTGTTCGTGATAAGGTAAGTGCGGAAAACCTTACCAAGGTCCTCTATCCTAATGACAGGGTATATCAAGGTAAGGAACTTCGATTCAAGCAGCAGTATCTTTTCGTAGCCTGTTCCCTGTGGGATATTCTTCGACGTTTTAAGCATTCAAAACTCGACTGGGTGGAGTTTCCGAATAAAGTGGCTATTCAACTGAACGATACCCATCCTTCCCTGGCAGTACCGGAGCTTATGCGCCTTCTCCTTGATGATGAAGGGCTTGATTGGGATACCGCCTGGGATATCACCGTCAAATCCTTCGGGTATACCAATCATACCCTTATGCCCGAAGCGTTGGAAAGGTGGCCGGTTTCCATGTTTGAATGGTTTTTACCCAGGCACCTTCAGATTATTTTCGAAATAAACCACCGGTTCCTTCAGCGGGTCGCCATTCATTTTCCCGGTAATATCGAAAAAGTCAGAAACATGAGCATCGTGGAAGAAGGAGATTCCAGGCAGATACGGATGGCGTACTTAAGTATTGTAGGCTCTCACTCGATAAACGGTGTGGCAAAAATCCACACTGAATTGGTTAAATCCAGGCTTGTGTCCGATTTTGTGGCAATTTTCCCGGAACGTTTCAGCAACAAGACCAACGGAATAACCCAGCGCCGGTGGCTTCTGAAGGCGAATCCGCCTCTGGCCAAACTCATAACAGACACCATCGGCGAAAAATGGATTACCGATCTTGAAGAGCTTGAGAAACTTAAACCCTATGCCGATGATGGCGAGTTCAGGAACAAATTTCGGGATGTTAAACGGGAGGCAAAATTGAGGCTGGCTGAATACATGCTTAAAATGGATTCCATAAAGCTTAATCCAGACTCCCTGTTCGATATCCAGATAAAACGTATTCACCAGTACAAACGGCAACTGCTGAACGCGCTCCACATCGTCATGCTGTATAACAGAATGCGGAAAGGTAATGCAGAAGATTTTATACCCAGGACATTTCTCTTCGGTGGGAAAGCCGCGCCGGGTTATGTCCTCGCCAAACTTATGATCAAGCTTATAAACAGTATCGCGGATGTAATAAATAACGATCCCCGTCTTAAGAACCGGCTTAAAGTCTTTTTCTTGCCGAACTATATGGTATCTTTGGCCGAGCATATCATACCGGCCGCGGACGTTTCGGAACAAATTTCCACCGCGGGGACCGAGGCCTCCGGAACAAGTAACATGAAGTTTATGCTTAACGGCGCCCTGACTATCGGCACCCTTGATGGTGCCAACATAGAAATAGCCGAAGAAGCGGGTTGGGATAATGTCTTTATCTTCGGACTTACAGCCCAGGAGGTAGCGGAATTGCGGCCCCGGTATAATTCCTGGGATTACTACAACAGTAACCCGGAAGTAAAAGAAGCCATTGACCTGATTTTTTCAGGCCATTTCAATATCAACGAGCCGGGCATCTTTGATTATCTTCACACCTCCCTTTTTGCCAATGGTGATTTTTACATGCATTTTCCGGATTTGCCCCC
>JBFMGN010000808.1:0-2230 GCA_040752435.1 Spirochaetota bacterium | reverse complement strand
GCTGTCGCAGGTATATTTTCGCGGTATCATGCTCCCTTCGGAAAAAACCTTGCTCGTTACTTTAATTTCCATTGTATTGCCTCCTGAATGGTTATTATCCTAAAGGTACTGTATTGAACTATCCGTTTCTTCCCTAAAGAAAATAGTACGTATAGGGGTTATTCCATACAAAATCACTTTGATCTTTATACCTGACTTCAACTTGAAGGAATGTAAAGTTCGAACAACAATGTAAATCTTCCTTAAAACTCTTAGTTCCCAAAGCAGGAACTGAAAAACAATTACCGTAGTTTGTTAATAAGTAGCCTTCATGTACGGGAGATTCTTCAAGGATCGTATACCGAACTTCGTTGATAGCTTTGTCGGACAGATTGAGGAATGTAAAATCAAGGCCTGTATCCCAAAGGCCGGCTATTTCTGATTTATCATTAAGACGGATGGCCATATTCTCGTTGTCGGAAACATTCTTATAATTCCAGAACTTGTAAGCTAAATAACCGTCATCATCTATTGTAACTTTTATCTGTTTAAATTGATGCTCTTTAAAAAGAAACTCGTACCGTTTATTCGCTTCAATCGGTTTCTCAGCCAGGTTCATGATTATTTTTGCTATTCGTGCGGTGATCATAAAGAAGATGAAAAGAGGGGTCATTAATATCCGGCCGAAGCTCTTTTTATTATTCATATTGGTCCGTCCGCCGCCCTAAATATAAGTATATTCAATTTTCTTAAAAAGGGATATAAAAAAGAAGCCGGCTTTTGAACAGCCGGCTTCAATGCCTTTTACCTTCTTGCATGGTTTGACTAGTTGACTTTGATTTCGATGGATTTTGGGAGTGAGGCCGGATTCTTATGAAGTTCCAGGGTAAGAACACCGTTCTTGAAGCGGGCGTCCACTTTTTCCCTATCTACATCACGGGGGAGTACAAAGCTCCGGCTGAATGAGCGGTTCTTTCTCTCTTTCAAGAGGTATCCGTCTTTCTTTTCTTCTTTCTTCTCTTCTGTCTGGGAAGAAACGGTTAAAAGATTATCTTCGATTTTAACATTGATATCCTTTTCGGTAAGACCCGGAAGCTCGGCTTCAAGAATGTAGGTATCTTTTTCTTCCCTTATATCAACTGACGGAATCCGGGTATCCCATACAGGTGTATCGCTGAAGAAGGAATCCAGCATCCTGTCGAAATCATTAAAAAGGCTGACTGCATTTAGCGGTGTTCGTTTCATTAAAAGGTTCATATTGTACCTCCTATAACCTTTAATTTCTACTAGTAAGTATAGCAATTTTCGTGCCAGAATATTGTTTAATAATAATTCTTTATGTTATATAGAATTATTAAATAATGTGAATAGTCGCATAATCACAGAAAAAGCCATGAATGTTTCAACTTGACACATATGAAAATAATGACACATTATCTGTATCAATATAACACAATTTTATAGGTTAGGTTTGATTTAGATGTATCAGCATAGATACTGTTCCAGTTGCAATACCAGTGACTTGAAAATATTCATGGCTGCCTGTACCGGCTGGGGGGAGCTCATATCCACCCCCGCGAGCTTGAGTGATTCTATAGGGTATCTGGAGCCGCCGGATTTGAGGAATTTAAGATAATCCCTCCGCTCTTTATCTCCCCCCGAAAGGACCATATTTGCCAGGGCGATGGCGGCCGACATTCCTGTTGCGTATTTATAAACATAGAATGCCCGGTAGAAATGGGGAATGCGCAATCCTTCAAGATCGCTTAATTCTTCAAATACAAGGGAAGGTCCGAAGTATTTTTCGAGGAGTTTTTTGTATTCCTCTCGCAGGGAATCTACCGTAAGGGGGGTGCCCTTTTCCACCATGGAATGAGTAATGTGTTCAAACTCTGCGAACATTACCTGCCTGAAAATCGTGGCTATAATATCGTCAACCTGTTTTCCAACCAGGAAGGCCTTCATCTCTTTTTTGTCCGTGCGGTCAAAAAGGCAGCGGGCGAGAAGCATTTCATTGAAGGTCGAAGCGACCTCACCTTCAAAAATTGAATAGCTATAGTGCTGAAAGGGATTATTCCGAAGGCTGTACCAGGTATGCATGGAGTGCCCGCCTTCGTGGGCAAGGGTGAAAACATCCCGCAGAACATCATCCTTGTAATTCATAAGAATGTAGGGGTCTCCGGAGTAAGAGCCGGCCGAAAAAGCGCCGGAACGTTTACCCTTATTTTCATACCGGTCGACCCATCTCCCC
>JBFMGN010000807.1:0-2234 GCA_040752435.1 Spirochaetota bacterium | reverse complement strand
ATAATTTTTTCGTTCGAATTGGAGATAATATCCATACTCCTACAAGCAAATGTATTGTGACCGGCCCCACTGAGAAAGCCACTTTTCTAAAGTTGAGTAAAAAAATTGATGCCATCGGTATTCACTTTCAACCAGGCGGGGCATATCCATTTTTTCAAGAAGAAATCAGTAATTTTACAGACAAAATCATCCCCATGCTAACAAATGATAGGTGGGCAACCGAGGAATTATATTCATCATTAAAAATGAGAGAACCTATAAATGATAAAATATCTGTCCTTGACGACTTTTTGCTTAAAAAATTACAGGAAAGCACTGCTGATCCAAGCTTGTGGGTTATTCAAGTTGTTGGAATTGTGCGAAAGCATAATGGCAGCCTGAAAATTGATGAACTCACCAAACAACTCAATATTACCAGGCGTCATTTTGAAAGAAGATTTAAAAAAGAAGTCGGTTTATCACCAAAACAATTTTCCAGGATTGTACGTATAGCGAAAACCAGGTCGTTGATACGCTCCTTGAATTTCAACTCGCTGACCGATGTCGGTTACGAGTGTAATTATTATGATCAAGCGCATTTTATTCGTGAATTTAAGGCATTTGTAAAAGAAACCCCAAAACAATATTTCCAAAGGAAAAAACAGATGTCCCTTTTATACAATTCTTAATCGGCATTTTATCTTATTCTTTAATTATAACACTAAGTTGTAACTCAAAATCAAGGAGGAATAAAATGGCCAAAATTGAGGGAAAATGCAGAGAGGTTCTCGATAAGACAGAATGGGTCGCCGTTGCAACGACAGGTGTCGACGGACCGCATCTTGCCGGCACGTGGGGAGGATACATCAGGGCGTTGGGGATAAAGGATGATGAAATCATTCTTATACCCACGGGGGGGTATCTGATGACGGAGCAAAACATTAAGAAGGACAACAGAATAGAAATACTGTGCGCTACGCAGCAGGTTCAGGGTGATAACGGCCCCGGCAAGGGGTGTAGGATACGGGGGACAGGGCAGGTTCAGACTTCCGGTAAACTCGCCGAAGTGGCCAGGAAAAAATTTCCATGGGCCAGAGGCGTTCTCGTCATAAAAGCTGAAGAGGTGATTGAGCAGCTCTAATGAAAGTCAGGTGAGGTCAGACCCGACTATTGACTTTAAGGTTTACTTAAAATAGGGTAAACATCTAACAACACTGATATGGCTGGCCGTCTGGTTACGCGGCGAAGTGAAGCCTTTTCAGTGGCGCGGAATCGTTCAATACCTGACACTGAACCGTGTTGATCGACGCGGCCTCCTCTATGTGTTGCCACTCTTCAGTGTGTTGTTCGCAATCACCGCCGCAAGTCTGAAATGGCAAGGGTTATCGCCAACTATTCCATCCTTTAACCCGGCCGAAGCCAGTGGCCCAATGACCTCGATACTTGCTCCGGCAATCTTGGTCGCGACGCTGTTGGCAGAAGAAGGATACTTTCGAGTCCTCCTTATGAAGAAACTCGCCCCACTAGGCACAGTCGACTGGATAGCGGCGGGTGTTTTGTTTGGGATTTATCATTGGTATGCGTTGCCGCTGCCGTTCCTTATCACTACTCCACTACCGTTTGGGTTACTGGCGGCATTTATCTTCAAGCAAAGACAAAATATTTATCCCGTCATCTTGCTCCATGCACTTGCGATCGTGACGGGCAATGTTGCGGCAGTGATGGTGCTTTCATAGACAAAGGGCGCAGGCTAACACCGCGTGCAGCCGACGTTGCTACCACCGCGCCCCAGCGAAGGTTCGGGCATTTCAAACGAGTCTTGTCCGCATAGGAGTCTTCGACATCCACAACGTGGCTGACGCTGGCCGTTATGCCCATTATAGGATGGGATGGCTTGGAGGAGGCGGGCCTGCTGATCTACGCGGCTACTTGACAATGCACAGGGTGTGACGTATTATCATACCAGAGAGGAGCCGCGTGCGTAAAGCTAAGATCGCTATTACTCTTGACGAAAAAACAGTCGCTCGTCTTGATAGGCTTGTGCGTCAAAAGGCATTTTCCAACAGAAGCCAGGCAATTGAGCAGGCAATTGAGGAAAAACTATCAAGACTGGATAGATCTCGATTGGCAAGAGAGGCTGCAAAGCTCGATCCAGACTTTGAAAAAGCCCTTTCAGAGGAAGGCTTGGAAATGGACAAGGAAGAATGGCCCGAATTCTGAGAGGGGAAATTAGATGGGCTGATCTAAATCCTGTT
>JBFMGN010000806.1:0-2237 GCA_040752435.1 Spirochaetota bacterium | reverse complement strand
CTTGGAAAAAATATATTGCTCGCCGGTCCTTCCTGTTCCGATCGACAACTCCTCCACCAAATTGAAAACTCTTCCCCTATACATCGGCTTTTTCGGATTCCTGACAACTCTAACCCCATTCTCGAACTCGACTTTGCCCTTCCACTGCGGCTTTTGGCTGGAGGAACCGACGACGCAGAAAAAGGAAATAACACCAGCAATAAACAGAAATGTCAGGCGCCGTTTCTTCATTCGACAGGACATCTTCTTTTCAGAGAGCTCCTTCTCTTATCTAAACTCCGCTAAGAAGAATAGAGTTATGTTCCGTGAAGCCGCCTCCATCTTGGCCGTGAGTCGCGGGGCCGATTCTCTTGCTGCTCTGGGGAAGGCCTGACCACACTCCTTCTTAGCCTTAACCAGGCAAAGGAGAGGCAAAGCCCTCCCCCCCTTTCTCTTTGGCAGAAGGTTTAGCGGGCGGTAAATGTAATCCCTTAGAAATTAATATAAAATGTCAGAACAAACCTCCTCGGACTGGCATAGGAAGTCGGCTTGCCAAAATTGGGGTTTTCTGTCTTGGGAGTATAAGGAACCCATGTCGCTACGTCAAAGTACTTGGCCGTGTCTACATAAAGAACGGCTTGATTATTGAAGAGATTCATTATCCTTGCCTCGATTACCCCGCTAAATCTGCCAAAAGGAATGACATGTGAGAGCTGAAGATCGAGGTTGGTCCATGGATCTACTCTCCTGCTCCCAGCTTCCTCTAAGTATGTTCTATAACTGTACCACCAGCTTCGTCCCTGAGCCTGCCACGGTGCGCCACTCTGATACCTGAAATAAGCGCCAACGGCTGTTCTCTTCCAGAATTCCCAGGTGGCAAATACTTTAAGAACATGGGTTCTATCTCCCAGCAGGATGCCTTCTCTGTTGGGATCTGTCATGTAAAGCCCGGGGCAATCATCAAGGGCAGAGGAGGCATAGAACAGGGATTCAGCATAGTCGAGGTCCCAGTTTCCATAGAGCTTGCTCCATGTATACATCATGAGGAATGACCATCTGCCGGCAAAGGGCCTCTGCACCTGGAGAGTAAAAGCCTTATACCTTCGGTGCGCCCAGGAAACATCGCCGTAAACAAATCGCGATGGGGCGGCCCATTCTCCGAAATTAATTGAGGGATAATCCTCAATTACATTTTTAACTGTTCTAAACTGATACCACAGGTCAACCACCCATGTTTTGCCAAAAAGCGGCCGGCTGTATCCAAAGGTCGTCTCATCTTGATAAGTAGGTTTTATGTCAGGGAGGACAACCTTGCCTGTCTCGGCAGCTGATGGAATCTCACTGATAGGGTTGCCACCTGTGATCTCGAAATAAGCATCAATGTAATAAATTCTCTTGGGAGCGGCTGCCCGGGCGATACTCCTGTTGTCGAGAGCATAGTAGCGGCCGAAATTACCATAGAGCTTATCCCCCACTTTTCTATCGAGAACTAAGGTAAAACCAAGCCTCGGCTGAACCTCCTTAGCAAAACCGAAATTGAACTTCCTTGTTTCTTTCCCCTTGGTCGAATCAGCCAGCCAAGCATCTTTATCTACCAGGAAATCAAAGGCGCTTTTGCCAAATGTCAGGTATTCATCCCTGTTCAGAAGGACGCCGAGGTAGAGAGTTAATCTTTGTCCTATCGTTACTGTATCCTGGGCAAAAATAGCATAAGTTCTTCCGGCAGACTCCTGAGTCGAACCTTGCTCATAATATCTTGCCCAAAAACCGGGCCTGGCAGTGCCACCAACGCGCGGTGCGATATTCGAAAGGTAGCTTACGGAGCCCCATCCATTGGCCGCTCTATCAAGATACTCTCCTCCATAATCGTAGCCAAACCCGGCCTTTATCACATGGGAATGACCTGTAAAATCAAGGTACTGGGTAAAAACTAACTTGAGCTCGTCCCGGAAGAAATTCTGGGTGTTGTACATTGTGGCGGCACCCACATAGAGGCCAGTCTCAGGAGCACCGAATAAATACCCAGGAACCGTCCTGAAATAGCCCAATTCATCCAGCCTGCTGGGATCAAAAGCGGGCTTATAGCCAAGCTCTGTCACCGGCACATCCTTATTCTTCTGATCAACGTGGTCATACTTTAGTTCCAGGTAAGAATTGGGATTAATAACCCATGTCCAGGAAAAATAGTAGATCCGCTCCGTCCCTTCATAATTCGTGGCAGTGGAGGGATGATCATAGACTCCAATCCCCGCATTTTC
>JBFMGN010000805.1:0-2238 GCA_040752435.1 Spirochaetota bacterium | reverse complement strand
GGCGGGTTTATTTTTTAAGAACCTTAAGGCGGTTTGGTTTGGGTTAAAAAGCCGTGCAGGCCTATAAGTGGTTTGCACGGTTTTTTTTTGACCTAGGATTTTTATGGAGGTACACGCGATTGAATAGTAGTAATAAGAGGAAAGATGGTATTTTAAAGGTATTAACCGGGGAACGGTTTACACCGTTTGCCCTGGCCAGAAAATTGAAAGCCAGGGTTTTGCTGGAATCCTCATCCTTTAAAAAGGGAAGGGAACGGTATTCATTGCTCCTGGTTAAGGAGGCTTTCAGAATACGGCAGGAGGGCGATTCCGTATATTTCGAATGCGGGGGTAAAAAAAATGCGTTCAGGTATATGGGGAAAGACATTTTGGATGTCCTGCTCTATTTTGCCGGCCAGCATCCCGCCTTACACCAGGACTTGCCTGTCCCGGCCGGGGGGGTCGGTTATTTAGCCTGGGAATTTGCATCCCGCTGCGATTCCATCCGGTTAAGGGAAAAGGAAGATGATCTAACTATGCCGGAGGCCTTGTTTCTTTTCGGCCATATTTTCATTATTTTCGATCATTACACCGATATACTGTATCTCATCGGACTCAATTACCAGGAACATGAAATTGATCTTGAAAAAGCGATCCTGGAAACGGAACAGCGGCTAAATGATCTGGACTTTAATTACCTGTCGCAGGCTGAAAAGCACTATTCCGCCGCCATTACAAACGGTGAGAAAGATAAGAAAGAGTTCATCGATGGAGTTTTACGGATACAAGGCGAAATAGTAAAAGGTAATCTTTTACAGGCAGTCCTTTCCAGAAGAATCGATATCAAAACTGAACTCCCGGCTCTGGAGGCCTATAGAAGTTTACGGTCCACCAACCCGTCCCCCTATCTTTTCTATATCGATTTTGATGACTTTCAACTCTTCGGTTCCTCCCCCGAAGTTCATATAAAAGTAAAGGACGGGAAAGCCGTAATCCGGCCGCTTGCAGGTACCAGGCGGCGTGGAAAAGATACGCAAGAAGATGACCAACTGGAGAAGGAACTTTTAGCTGACGAGAAAGAGAAGGCCGAGCACCTTATGCTCGTAGACCTGGCGCGGAATGATCTGGGACGGATTTGTAAAACCGGAAGCATAACCGTTACCGATTTTATGATGGTTGAGCGTTATTCCCACGTCATGCACCTTGTCTCCCAGGTTGAAGGGGAGCTTAAGGAAGACAAGAACGGCGCAGATGCAATCAGGGCGACTTTCCCGGCCGGCACCGTATCAGGAGCGCCGAAGATTCGAGCCGTAGAAACAATTGAGGATCTTGAAAATGTAAAAAGACGTTTCTACGCCGGGCTGGTCGGGTATTTTGAACCGGATGGCGGGCTTGATACGTGCATAACAATTCGGAGCGCAATTAAGTGTAAGGACCGCATTGTCCTGCAGGCAGGTGCCGGGATTGTGCTGGATTCCGTTCCCGAGCGGGAGTATGAAGAGACCTGCGAAAAACTTCGGGCTTTAGCCCGCTCGATTGGTGTTGAGGTGTGACTATGCTTTTATTAATCGATAATTACGATTCATTTACCTACAATATCTACCAGTATCTTTCGGAATTAACCCAAGACCAAATCACGGTTATTCGAAACGATAAAATAACGATTGAAGAGATTGAGAACTCTCCGCTCAAAGGAGTAATCATTTCTCCTGGACCGGGAAGACCGGAAGAAGCCGGAATAACCGTTGATCTAATCCGTCATTGTGCCGGGAGAATACCGATTCTGGGTATTTGTCTGGGGCATCAGGCTATCGGCTGCGCCTTCGGCGGGAAAATAATTGGGGCAAAAAGGATTGTACACGGCAAGGCGGAAAACATCCACCTGGACGGCCGGGGTCTATTCCGGTCAATACCGTCACCGGCCTTGTTTACCCGGTACCATTCCCTGGTTATTGATCCCGGCTCAGTACCGGAGGATCTGGAAGTTACAGCCTTAAGCCTGGACAGGGAGATTATGGGGGTGCGCCACAAGCGGTATCCTATCGAAGGCATTCAATTCCATCCCGAATCCGTCGCCTCGGAGTACGGGAAAAAGATATTGAAAAATTTTCTCGAGTACAGGCGGGAACCGTTTCTCGCAAAAGAAATCCTGGTAAAGGTACTGAACGGTGAACATCTAACCCGGCCGGAAGCGGAAGGTTTTATGGATGAACTTACCGAAGGCAATTTAAGTTTATCCCAGACAGCCGCGTATCTGGC
>JBFMGN010000804.1:0-2238 GCA_040752435.1 Spirochaetota bacterium | reverse complement strand
CCGCATTTGTAAGGGGATTGCCTCTTTCATCCAGGCTGCATATCAGGTCCGGCACCACAGCCAGAAGTTTTTCACCTCTAAATGCCAGCATATTTTCGTTTTTATACTGTACACGAATCGGAAGGGCTCCCTCAACGGTGACTACTCCGAAATCAAATCCTCCTTTGGTTTCCCCTTTTATCGAAGTTATCCGGCCTTTTCCCAAAATATAACCATTGAAGTTTTTTACAAGATTTTCGGCTGCATCTTCACCTTGTGTTTGCGCTTTACGGATTGTACGGCCGATCTTTTCTGCCAGACTGGTTGTTCCTGATATTATGTGTTTTCGCATATCTTTACCCTGCATGGCATGACAGGCGATGGCGGCAACACCTCCCAGTTCAGCCGTTATAGCCCGTGCAACCCGTTCCGTATCGTAGGGCTTTTCGGTACGAATTACAGCGGAAATCTTATCCTCTGTTGAAAGGGCGAGGGGCGCTAAAGCTATTCCGCCCAAATAAAACGTATTTATCTGCAGTTCCGGAACAGCCCTCCCGGCAGGGTCCCCGTCGACAATGGGAATATTTTTTTGTACAGCAGCCAGCATGGGATTAAGGCTATTGCCTGCACCCAATTCAAAAGGTATAACAAATGAACTTTTAAAGCCGCAGGTGTTTTCAAGCAAATCCAGAGCGTATGCAGGCGAATAAGTCCTTACCCTGGTCAACGATGCCTTTGGTGAGCCGACACCCGCGATGACAGCTCCCCATTCATGCGCCTTTATTTCATCTATCGTGGCGAGATCTACACCGGAACCGAAGTCAAGGATACGCTCAACAAGTTGCATGCCTTCAGCCGTGGAGCCGCCTCCTCCGGCGCCGAATAATCCGGCCCCGATAACAATATCCTGCATCGCCTGTTTGCCAAGTTTTCGCATATCAATATTCCCAATAATATGACTGGAATACAACGAACTACGAGCTTAAGGCTCGTAGCCCCCTACGGGGACGAGGTTTCGCTTAAAAGAACACGGAGAAAAGAAGAAGGAGAAGAATTCCGCACAGAGAACACAGAGGGCATGGAGAGGACAGAGGAGGAAATTGGGACTTTCAGTATTATAATCAAGGGAGGTGCAGCCTTGCATGTTGCGTGCGTCCTTATTGCGCTCCTTAATCTCTGTGTACTCTGTGTGAAATTTCTTAGGGCGGCAAAGGCGGGTAGCCCCCTTCGAGGGCGAGAAGCTAGGGCATAATAGAGGGTAGCTTCGTTCCGCATGGTACGGCCTTCGGCCGTCGGAATCGGCTGGTTAATCTTCCACGCCCAATGCTTCCAGATCCGCAAGGTCCCGTTTTCGCCCAGAAGCCCGCTTGTTTGCAATGAAATCTTCCTTACCGATAATGTAAACCGGTACCGCTCCGTAGGAAGTCTCTTCACGGTTATTCCATGCAGTTTCCCACGCAACACCGTCAATGGATGTCATCAGGTCTATTCGTATCGGAGGGTATCCAAGTTCGATTACCTTGTCGGGTTCGGTAAAATCTTTTTCCGTCAATCCGATACAGTCGAATCCAAAATCGGTGAGAGCCTTTAACACTCGCAGGGCATTCTCTTTGGATCGGCTAAGAAAAATATCCAGGTCGCCGGTAAAACGCGGCGCCCCATGATAGGCGAGGGCATATCCCCCCACGATCAGATACTCGACATCATTTTTGTTGAATAATTCTAAACACTCTTTGAAGTCCTGGTTTATCTGATTCAATATACTGCTCCCTTAAGAAATCAACCGCCTTAAGCCGTTCTTCAGGGGTGCGGGATAACCAGTATTCGAGGCTGCTGTCTGCCCCCTTCCTGTTGTGAAGCGGTTTCCTCGTAAAAACTTTTGTAACCATACATTAATATACGGCACTTTAAAAAAAGTTTAAAGGGAATATATCAATTTTTCCCGTCTTATTTCATCTTTCAACCAGCGCGAAAGGTGTAATCTTTTTCTGGGGTATTATAAAGTGATCGGGAACAGGAAATTGGGAGGACAGAAGCAGTACATCCCTGTTTACCTTTTCAATTACAGCTTCATTGTCCACATTCTCCGCGACGGTTTTAATAAAAGATGCAATTATATCCATCTGCTCTTCCCGCATGCCCCGGGTTGTCACCGCGGGTGTTCCCAGGCGGATACCGTTGGGGCTGGTCGGCGGGCTTGAGTCGCCGGGTATCGTGTTGAAATTACACTCCATCCTGGCCCTGTCAAGGGCCTTGGCG
>JBFMGN010000803.1:0-2239 GCA_040752435.1 Spirochaetota bacterium | reverse complement strand
TCATCCGGCATCACAGAGCTATAACAAAAAAAAGGATTATATTGAAAAAAGATTTAGGCAAATTGGTCAGCATTTGAGTAAAAAAATTGGAAAATAGATAAAATGCTTAAATCGTCTCTGCCACATCCCAAATTTCTGTCATTCCAGCTTGTCTGGAATGACAAATTATGAGGCTTAACAAATAAATTCTTAGTAATAAGGTAACAAGACTCACAATAAAAAATAAACTCTCAATTCCGTACCAAAAAAAGCATCAAGCTGCTGACTGAACGTTGGTTTTGCTTCCCCGCTTCTTTTAATTTGTCATTACCAAATGGTAATATTCAAAATGAAAATAGTAGCGCAGAACAGAAAAGCCTTTCATGATTATTCGATAGAAGAAACCATTGAGGCCGGGATCATTCTTACAGGCACAGAAGTCAAATCATTAAGGGACGGCAAAGCCAACCTCAAAGACAGCTATGTAATCATTAAAGACTCGGAGGCATTCCTTCTAAACTGTCATATCAGTCCATATACTCACGGCAATATCATGAACCATGACCCGGTCAGGACAAGAAAACTCCTTCTGCACAGGAAAGAAATATCAAGGCTTCAGGGCAAGTCGGTCCAGAAAGGCTATTCGCTTATACCGCTCAAGATATATTTCAAAGGCTCTCATGCAAAAGTCGAGATCGGGCTTGCAAAAGGTAAAAAAATGTATGAAAAGAGAGAGGCTATAAAGAAAAAAGAGGCGGACAGGGAGATAGAACGCGCCATGAAAAACCGCTGACAGATGATACATGACGCACGAACTGCTTTTTCCCTATATCATAAATCTATTAAAACAGCTACTGAGTTGTCTATCGCTCAAAGCGCTCTATCCAACTCAGTCATCTGCTGAATTTAGGTTGAATCTTGTATCACGTATCGTGCATCCTTCTGGTATGGTATAATATTAATAGAAGCTTTTACCCTTGGGGGCGAATGGTCTCGACGGGGGTTATGAGGCTCATGTGGCGTGTCGTGGCTCCATCACCACGTAAAAAGGTGGAAACAAACACAAACGCCAATAACGAACTGGCACTCGCTGCTTAATTAACTAAGCGGCTCGCTGCTTCGGGATCGCCTGTGTCCTGGAGATAGCGACGGTCAGCAGGCTGCCAAACGGTACTTTCTCCCGCGCCGTTTGTAAGACAAGGGAGATTGGATTTCGGGAAGCCTGACTGCCGGCGTACCGATATCCGAAAAACAAAAGACAGTCTATACACGTAGAAGCATGAGTGTAGTACCTTCGGACGCGGGTTCGATTCCCGCCGCCTCCACCATGATGTTTTCTTTGTCTCGTTCAAATCATTTCCATCTACTTTCTTTCGACTTTAACACACACTATCTCATTCATAAATTTTCCGGTATGGCGAAAAAATCTTTTCGTCAGTATAAGTCTGCGATTCCTTCTTTTCTCATGGAGTACTCGAACGAATCCTATGTATCGATCGAAAGCCGTAGTATACGAAAAATTTTTGAGCTGTGCCGGAAAATTATTTTCAGCTTGTAAATTATATGGGTTATTACTATAGCGCTTGCTTAACCTTTACCCTTTATTGGGTTTCCTTTTATCTTTAATGAATATAAGGGTAAAATAGAAATAAAACAGCACTCAGAGAGGATTTGACATTGTATTACAGCAGACATCCGTTTTTTTACTCAGGAATAACCCCGGCAGTTAAATATCTTTTACTGGCCAATGCCGGCATTTTTATATTCGAACTGCTGTTCCGGCTGAAATGGCTGACTTTATTCGGCCTTGCGCCATATGACTTCTGGAGAGGCTACTTCTGGCAGCCTGTCACCTACATGTTCCTTCACGGCGGATTTTTTCATCTCCTCTTCAATATGTTCGTCCTCTGGATGTTCGGCACGACCCTGGAATCAACATGGGGTTCACGCAGGTTTATTAAATTCTATTTTATATGCGGTATAGGAGCGGGCATTCTGAACGCTGTTGTAACGCCGTCCAGTCCTGTCCCGACAGTCGGTTCATCAGGTGCGATCTACGGCCTTCTAATGGCCTTCGGCATTCTGTTCCCCAACCAGCGCATCTATATCTGGGGAATCTTTCCTGTCAAGGCAAAGCACTTTGTGGTCGGCATAGGCATTATTGAATTCATGTCAGCGATAAGCGCCACACACAGCGGGATCGCTCACTTTGCGCACCTTGGCGGCATGCTGTTCGGACTGTTTTACATGAAGTGGGACG
>JBFMGN010000802.1:0-2244 GCA_040752435.1 Spirochaetota bacterium | reverse complement strand
GTGCATCCGATTCGGTTGTGGAAAGTTGTTTCGCCGTATAATCCAGGATTTGTGATTTTTTTTTCTCCAACTCTTTTTTGATAACCTTACGGAGCGTGTCAAGTGAATTAATCAGGTCGTACTGGATTAACATATCGAGCGCCGCGGAACGAAGATTTAAATTTTTCAATTCCGTCGAATAGATTTCTCTAAGGACGTCAAACGCATCGGATGAACCGATTTTACCCAGGGCGAAAACAGCTTCTTGTTGAACGTTCAGCTCAGGATCCTTGTTCGCTTTATAGATCAATATTGGAACAGCCTTTTCTGATCTTTTTTCACCTAATCCCCGGGCGGCTGATATCCTGACTTTCAAATTTGAATCCTTCAATGCATCAATAAGGGTATTTTCGACATCATCACTTAAGAAATGGCTTAGGGCGTAAATTGCGTAGGCTCTTAAGTTTACATCACCCCCCGTATAGGCTTTTTTTAGCACATCAATAGAACTGGGATCACCTATTTTACCGAGGGAATCGCAGGCGTATCGGCGCCATACAGGTTCCTCAGTTTCATTTTTCAGAATATCCGTCAGCAGATTCGTCGCTTTTTTTGACCCTATTTCGCCAAGGGCTAAGATTATTTCTGGTTTTAAACTCTGCGGGAAATCGGTTTCATGCATATGTTCTATAAGTGCTTCAACATATTTCTCGTTACCCGATTTTCCAACGGCTTTTATAGCCGCCTTGGCGATAGACTCATTCTCATTTGAAATAAGCTTACTGATTGCATCAAACGCTTTCTCATTTTTTCCCTCAGAAAGGTATTGGATGGAAGCAATGATTAACTTCGGGTCAGTATCCTTATAATCTCCATAATCTTCCAAAACTTTGATGGCTGCATCTTCCGCATCTCTGGATTTAATGGTTGACAGGTAATCCAAAACCGCCTTAAGAACCTCTGTATTGAGGGAAGTAGAAAAAAGATTGAGAATTTCTTTTTTCAGATAGAGAGTTTTTTCTTCCGTCATTTTCTTTATGACATCAACAATCTCAGAATCAATTCCGAACAGAAGCGTTTCCTTTCTTTCTTCAGTAATTGAACGTACCAGGTCTTGGTCAGTATCATTACCTTCCGAGTAGATCTTTGTAACGCCCAGCCCGAAAAAAAAGACAAGAACCAGTGTACCGATAATGGGCAGCTCAACCGTAAGTTTATGACACCGGTTTATAGAAATTCTTTTCACTTTAAAATAATTATTCTCCATTCGTATTTAAATTCGGTCCTATTGAATACATATTTAAAAAATTTTGCTTAAAGCTTTTAAAACACTTTTTTTCGATGCTAAGGCGAATTTGATTCAAGAAATTTGTAATGAAAAAGAGGTTATGTTCAGTGGCAAGAAGGGGAGCCAGTATTTCTTTAGCCTTAAACAGATGGCGGAGATAGGCTTTTGAATATTGCCTGCATGACAGGCATTCGCATTTTTCATCGATGGGGCTGAAATCGGCAGCAAATTTCTCTCTTTTCAATGAAATAATACCATATTTTGTAAACACTGCGCCGTTCCGGGCTATTCTGGTAGGAAAAACGCAGTCAAACAAATCAATACCGTTTTCTACAGCAGCCAAAATATATTCCGGTGTTCCTATGCCCATTAGATAGCGGATTTTATCATCAGGTAGTAAATCCGATGTCAGAGAAAGAAAATCGAGAAAAATGTTAAAAGGTTCGCCTACGGATAAACCTCCGATTGCATAGCCCGGGAAATCAATTCCAATTATTTCTACTGCGCTCCTTTTTCTTAAGTCAGAGAAAAAATTACCCTGGATGATACCGAAAAGCTGTCCACTCTGTTCATTACATCTTTCTCTCCATCGTTGACTGCTTCTTTCAGCCCACCGGGTTGTAATGATAAGCGCCTCGAGAGCTTTTTTATAGGGTATATCGAAAGGAGTACAAAAATCCAAAGGCATGAGAATGTCACTGCCGAAAGTCATCTGTATATCTACAATTTTTTCAGGGGTTAAATTATGATATGACCCGTCTATGTGGGATCGAAATCGAACTCCCTCTGTATTGATCTTCCGGTAGGGTGCAAGTGAATAAATCTGGTAACCCCCCGAATCGGTTAAAATATTGCGGCGCCATGAAGAGAATTTGTGAAGTCCGCCCGCCTCTTTTATTACCTCAACTCCAGGCCGTAAGTAAAGATGGTAGGTGTTGGATAATATCAAATTGACATTCATTCTTTCTATGGTGTCA
>JBFMGN010000801.1:0-2244 GCA_040752435.1 Spirochaetota bacterium | reverse complement strand
GACGAGAACTGACGGAAATAAATTCGTGCTTGATCCAGAAACTTTGGGGATTCTCGACAGAATAAAGAAAACCAGCGCGAGAACCTTGAACGATGTTTCCGCCATGCGGCGCGGCGTGTTGTTTGATTTAGACTTGTTGCACAACAACAAGAACTCAGTAAACGACTTCCGCTATTTTGAAGGCGACGTTTATCGCTATCGAATCAATTTAAACATCGAACGTTGGATTGAGTTTGGAGAAAACCTGAGAGAACGACCAAAAGAGACAATTTGGTTTGAAGGCAGACATATTCTATTGCGTCGCCTGGTCAATCGTCAACAAAGGTTGATGGCTTGTATAACCGACCAAACTTTCATCAACAATAAAAATCTTTACTCGATTATCCCGCAGAAGATAGACGGAAATATTTTGCTTGCGATTTTGAACAGCAAACTTCTGTCATTTTTGTACATAAAACAAGTGACGCAAGCGGTAAAAGATGATTTTCCGCAGGTTACGATTAAAGACATCTTGTCATTGCCGTTTCCGCACGAAGATCTGCTTGTGAAGCACCACGATAAGATGGTGTTGCTGGTGGAACGGATGTTGTCGTTACACAAGAGTCTCGCGGCCGCGAAGAACCCGTCCGAGCAGGACAGGCTGAGGCGGGAGATCGAGTCAACGGATGCAGAGATCGACGGTCTCGTGTACGAGTTGTATGGGTTGACGGAGGAAGAGATTAAAGTCGTAGAAAGGTAAAACAATGGAACAGATATTGAACGGATCGAAATTTATTAAGAGAATAGTTCGTCCTCCTAGAATCGCGTTTATCATCAATTCGCTAAACGATGCAGAGAAGTTCATAAGAGTCGCGAGTTTGAGTTGGGGTGGGCGTCATTTCTTAGCTATACCATATGATGAAAAGCAAGGGATTAGCGATGAGTGGTTTGATGTGATCAGGAAATATAACCCCGATTCAATAAAATCATTTTGTGAACTAGCCCCTGGCGTTGCGAAGCGATTGCAGAAAAGCAAATTTGAGTTAAATAAAACCTTGAGTAGCGCAGAAACAGAAATTGAAAATCTTCGGAACCTTCCAAGTCCAGGACGCATACCGGAATTTTTCGGACAACCTATTGTCAACCTAATGTTGATCGACGAATTCTATGACACAAATACGGGAAGGGCCAAGCTGTGTTATGTGCCCTCGGAATCCAATTTTGATCTGTATTATAAGGCGAGATATGGGGTAATTGATAAAGATGAATGGTATAGGTGGCAAGAGGTATATATTCATCCGGGACATCGAAAAAATCACCCAAGCGATTTGATAGATAACGCTTCCCTAAATGCAGATAAGGATTTGTTGCCCTATATACATCAACATCGTCATAACGAGCGTTTCGAGGAGCACGAGAGTTTGATCGATTACACCGCCACAAAATTGGGCCATGTGTTTTTTGATAGGCTTCCGGGTGGGCGGCCAAAATCTGAAACGCTCAATATCATTGTTGTTTCCAAAGAAGAAGATATCGAAGACTTTTGCTGGTATTGGGCAATCAGGGGGCAGCGTTTTCATCCGTACGATGTGTATGCAAAAGGGCCAATATGGATTGACCAGCGCATGATTACAACCAATGTGAACCTACTGCAAGACTTGTTCGTAAACAGAAGCCCTGTTTATGTCATCAGTAAGAGTGTCTCAGGGAAAGATCTCCCAACTTTGGGGAATGGTTGGTCATTTCAAAGTGAAAGACTAAATGAGTTCTACAACGCGCATTATTATGTAGGTGACAGTGCGGACATTGCTGTAAATTTTGTTGAAAATGAGACAGAATATAAATTTGAAGTGCCAGAGTCATTAAAGTACTTGGACTTTTCCCATCACCAATTTGCAATGTTGGATATACAAATACCAGGCATAACGTTGCCCAAAACTAAAAGTTTTTCAACCGGAAAAGTGTTTTTTGCTAATTATTGGGTTACAAAATCTGGTCTTACACGCAATATACTTTCAAATCAAAATGAGATCACCAAGCTAACAATTCCAACTTCATGGGATGTGATTTCGACTTTTGCCAACGCGGGTGGTTATCGCCTCAAGCTCTCTGATAAGGGACTTGTAGGAGCTGAGATGGTTCGTCTTATTGGAGGCATAGAAAATCTTTGGATTATTTCTCATCCAAAGATAGTTGATTTATTCCTTGAAATGAGCAATGTAAATAAAGTCAATACCATAAGAAAATTAATAAGAGAAGGCGTAA
>JBFMGN010000800.1:0-2246 GCA_040752435.1 Spirochaetota bacterium | reverse complement strand
CCGGAAGTTCAGTTGCAGCCTTATCGGTTAATTTTTTGCAGAAAGTATAATCATTCCTCAATTGAGCAAGTGTGAAACCCCGTTTCAGGACTCCAAGCCACCCAGCCCGGCTGCCGGCTAATGCGGCGGCCGTTTCAAGGGATTCTTTGGCTGTATCATAGTCCGCTGCTCTTATAAGGCGGTCAACAGTTTCGAGAACCGCGGAATAACTCCCGGAACTCTGCCGCTTGTTCAGTATAATAAATGCAAACAGCATGAGAATTATGATGAACAAAAAAAGAATAAGAGACAGAATTATGAAAACAGATTTTCTCTTTTTAAGAGCGTTTATCATAGGCTAGGAATCCAGGTGTTTTCTAATTCCATCCAGCACACCATTTACAAATCTATAAGAGTCGTCATTTCCGAATTCCTTGGAAATATCCACGGCTTCATCGATGGTGACTGAAAAAGGGATGTCTTTCTGCCTTAAAAGAGAAAAGACGCTGATCCTTAAGATAGCGAGATCGACCTTGGAAAGCCTTTCAAAATCCCAATTCTCCAGGTGGTTTTTGATGCAATCGTCGATGGTTTCAATATTCTCAATACTACCGATTGTCAGAAGCCGGGCGAAATCGAGAGTCTCCGGTTTTATTTCCCGTCTGCGGTCAGCGTCCAGCCATCGAAATTGCGTCAATTCGTCCGGCTCGATTTTATTCATTTCCCAGCTAAAAATCGCCTGAAAAGCAATTATCCTTCCCTGGCGCCTGGCACCCATCAATTACCTTTTTATTTTATCTCTGAAAAGCTTAAGCCTGCTTTCGCTGATATCAAGATTATTCTTGTAAATTACTATTTCCGCTTTTTCATCGAGTTTCAACTCTTTCATGAGCTCCTGAGTGGCTTTTTTATACTTGTCTTGAAGATCCTTGATTACGAGAATACGCTCAATGTACTGCCTGACCGTAGCTGCACCATCAGGTTCGATCGGATCATCTATATTAAGGAATTTCCTTTCGATTTTCTTTGAAACCCGCACGATGTGGTACCCGATATTCGATGCAATAACATCGCTTACAACCCCTATACGGAGAGAAAAAACTTTATTCAGGTAATCATCCCCAAGAAGGTTACTCAAGGTAGGATGATCAAAAGCTATAAGACCATCCTCGGTTTTGTATCTCGGATCATGTAAATCGGTAAACTTGATGACGGTTTCATCGAAGGTTGAAATACCGTTTTGAATATCCCGGTAGTATTTTTCTATTTCCTGTAATTTCGCCTGCCTCTCGGTCGTGGACATCTGGCGTGTATCGATATAGAGCTGGGTGGCCCGTACCATATCAGACCAGAAAAAAGCGGTTTTATTCTTCTTATAAAACAGTTGTACATCCGCCTCCGACGGCTGATTTGAAGGGTTATTGAGATCTGCGAAGTATTTACTTTTCTTCTGTTTAACCCATTCCTGGATTTTTATCTGCTCAAGCTGGGCTATTCCCTGTTGTACATAAACATCCCAGCTTATTCCAGTTTCTTTTTGAACGGCCGCCTTTATTTTCTCGTCGCTCATATTTCCAAGCCCGGAGCCGGGTTGACTCCGTAAAGCGTTGAATAAATCGCTTTCGGTAACATCGAGCCCTTCAGTTTTTTTAATATGCTGTTTCAACAGCAGTTCTACCAGCATCTGTTCGAGAATTTCTTCGTTGGAGGGGATCTCGAGCCGCATAGAGGCATACTGCTGCTTCAGTTGATCGGCAGTAGCCGTAAACTGTTTGACCGTCACAATTGATGGTTCTATAAGGTTAACAGTCGCCGCCCATTTGTCCATTATCTGAGCAAAAAGCAGAGCGGGCAGAGAAAAAAAACAAAAAATTGCTATTACTGTATTTTTCATGAATAGGATCCCTTGTAACAAATCTTCTCTTTTAATTTTTTAATACCAGAAAGGTCGGGTTTCATTCTGATACCTATGTTTAGATAATAACACGCGATATCATTCTTACCAAGTTCGGAGTAAATTTCGGCGATTTTTTTTAAAAAGAGGGCGCATTTCTTTTCGGAGAAATTTAAAGTGAGAATCTCTTTGAGACAGGCAATGTGTCGTTCTTTAGAAATTTTTCCCGTCATTTTTACACAAACGATAGTATACAACCTGTCAATCACTTCATCCATGAAGTGACGGAAATAAGGTTTTTCCTGTTCATACTCCGTTATTCGTATAAACAATCGGAAGGCCTTTTCATATTCTTCTTTTTTCTCGTACTCTT
>JBFMGN010000080.1:0-9156 GCA_040752435.1 Spirochaetota bacterium | reverse complement strand
GCTTTTTGTATTCTCGAGAAAGATAAAAAAACCTTTGAATATTTTAAACAGTATGTTGAATTCCTGGAAACCCAGGATAATGCCTGCCACATCCTTGACAGTAAAATTCAGGCACGGGAACTATCCGAGCATTTGAGGATTAATAACCTTCATCCCAATAGTCATGATGAAGAGATAGCCAACTGGATTGAAGAAAACGGTCAACCCTTCAGGGACTATTTAAACACAATTAAACTGGTATATGTGGTCTGGAAGTGTATGGGTAAGGACTGGAATAACATCAGTTGGGAAGACTTCGGCAGAATTGAGGATAATTTAAATAAAGTGAAGGCAAAATGCCTGGATACAATCTTCTAACCTTCGGCTTTAGCCGAATAGACCATCTTAGTCTTCGACTACTTCTGTACTGTATTAACGGGTATAGCCCGACACAGTCAAACAATGGCCTTTGTGATAGGATTACCGGAAGAATGCTGCTATTCGCGCTTAAAGATTGTCCGGGATCGAATGCTATTCCTCTACAGTCTTTTAAACTCTTCTTCCGTCATACCGGCTTGTTTTAGAATCGATCGTAGAGTACTGGAAGGAATGTCACCCGGATGCATGCTCACATAGGTTTGCCTTCCATCGGGGTGGCGTAAAACTCGATGAGATCCTGAACTTCTCTTTTCAATAAATCCGGCTTTTCCCAGCTTCCTTAAAACTTCAGAGGCTTTGTACGGCATCGGGTATCTCAATCTGGGAAAAAAATACAGTAGACTCCTGGGGAATCGCTTCCCCCTGAGCCCGTTTTTCAGCAAACCATAGTTGTATCAGGTCAAGTGCCGCCTGCCGAGCACCTTCGAGCCCTTCACCGTGAGTAGTCAGGTTTAAGGCGGGAACGTGAGCATAATACCATCCTTTTGGAAAACCGGGTTCATTAATTTCCTGAAAGAGTATTGAATAACGATGCATATATAGAATGTAAGCTGGAACTATGGGATGGTCAACGCATTTTTATCGAGATTCTCGATTTCTTAGTGGTTTGAGGAATAGCCCGACTTAAGCCTTCGGCTGCGCTGGACTGTATTAACGTGTGTCGCACCTTGCGACACCATTCTAGTGGAACAGCATACAATTAACATATTCGTTCTGAAATTCGAGGGATGAAGAGAGTTCCACATAGTGGGATTTAGTTACGATTCTGTCGCATTTCTCCAGGGAATCGTTAGATAAGAGTGACATTACGGCCCCGGAACCCGCTGCATTTCCGATTACTTTTATCTTTCCATCAAGAGCCCTGGGTATCAAGCCTATATTCAACGCATGCTTTTTATCGATATAACTTCCAAACCCCCCCGCAATATAAACTATTTGAATATCTTCGATAGACTTCCCGGCTTTCTTAACAAGTGTGGAAATACCCGCGGCAATTGAGGCTTTGGCGAGCTGGACTTCTCGCACATCCTTTTGGGTAAGGTATATCGGATCCCCTGTTTCAGTTGCCTGCCCGTCTGCGAGGATGATGGCGTTCTGCTCATCATCCAATCTCACCATCCGTCCGGCCAGCAACTGCCCCGATTCGTTTTGTATTTCGTTGGGTTTTAACATCCTCCCCGTGTCGTCTACTATACCGGTAGAAACGAGAATGGAAAGTATATCGATGATTCCGGAGCCGCAAATTCCTATTGGGGCGGATTCTCCAATGGTTGTATAGTGCAAACTGGCGTTGTTAAAGAAAACGGTGTTGATTGCACCTTCTATGCCCCCTACGCCATTGCGGATCTGTGCGCCTTCAAAGGCCGGTCCTGCGGCGGTGGAGCAGCATAGCAGGCCATGCTTATTCCCAAGTACGATCTCACCGTTGGTTCCAATGTCTATTAATAGGCTTAATTCGTCCTTGAAAGCCATCCCGCTGGATAGGGTGGCTGCCACTATATCGGCGCCTACATACCCGGCCACCCCTGGCAGCATGTAGACGAGGCCGTCTTGGGCGATAGCAAGGCCCAACTCCGATGCCGGTATAACCATTCTTTCTGTAGTAACAGGGATAAAAGGGGCTGCGGCTATATTCCCAGGGGGAAGTCCGGCCGCCAGATGCATCATGGTTGTATTGCCTGCCAGGACAACAGTGTACAGGTTTTCTCTTTCAATGTGAGTTTTTCTTAAGAGATTTTCAATCAGCCCGTTTAACTGGGAAATAATACTCGCCTGTAGTTCCTTTAGCCCCGTTTCTTTCAGAAGGGTGTGGTGGATTCTCGAGATTACATCCTGGCCGTAAGACCTTTGGGCATTGAGGCCGGAAGCGACGCCAAGGCGTTTTCCGGTATTGAGGTTCATCAGATAGGCGACAACGGTGGTTGTACCTATGTCCGCGGCGACACCATAATTTTTTTCCGATGTATCTCCTCCCTCTATCCGTAATACAGCCTTGTCATTATGAATTGTTGTAACAGTAAAATTATTTTCCCGTAATAACGCCGGAAGTTGCTGCAATGTTTCGAGGGATGCGGTAAGAGGAGGCTGTTTCAGGCCCAGTTTAAGTCGTTTTAGATCGTCCTTTTGATCCTCCAGGGTCGGTTTTTCCAGATAGGAAACTGTTTTTTTGACAAGCGGATCGATTTTGATATCAAATTCGACCCCTCCCTCCAATATCTGGATATGGTTGATTGTATTTTTGAGCAGAACTTTTATATCTCCCAGAACTTTATAACGGCATGCAAGCCGGTAACCCTGTTCACTTTCCTTTTGTGTAAGTTTTTTCTTTTCGTTTTCGCCGGGTTCGTCTGCATTATCGCCGATTATCCGTACTTTACACTTTCCGCATGTCCCTTTTCCTCCGCAGGGGGTTTCGATGTTCATTTTGTGATTAGTCGAGAGCACATCTAATAAGGTGCTCCCTTTCTCACAGGCAATAGTCTCCTGTTTTTGATCATACATTACTGTAATGGCGCAGGTTGGCTTATTTGACATCCTTATCCTTCTCCTTAAAAACTACCATAACATTTAAATGCGCCTTAGACAAAGGGTATTGACAACCGATTTTCCAGGCAGTGTGAAGTGATTTATCCGAGGCAATTTCAAAAATCAGAATTTATTAGCCACGGAAACACACGGAAATAGGCGGAATAATGGACTATTCCATTTGTATTCTTCGCAACTTGCGAAGAACTATAATCCAGCCCAGTTGCGGCTCCAAGCCGTAACTGGGATTGTTTATTAAGCAAAGAGTTATTTAAATTACCTTTTTTCCGTGTCTTTCCGCGGATTCCGTGGCTAATATTTTGAAAGAATCTCATCCGTTAAGGGTTAAATGAACAGTTTGTTAAACAAATTTAAAAAACAGTTAACAACCGCGAAGAGTGTGGTATTATGAAAGTAATCATTATAGTGGATTCAGGATTAAAATGAAACGATATCTTCTATCACATGATCTGGGGACATCTGGAAACAAGGCGGCTCTTTTTTCCATAGAAGGAGCTCTTGTCAATACATTTACTTCAGGCTACGGTACCCGCTACTTCAACAACAACTGGGCAGAGCAGAATCCTTTAGACTGGTGGAAGGGGATATGTGATTCCACCAGGGGTTTGCTTAAAGGCATAGACCCGAGGGAAATTGCCTGTGTCTCCTTTTCCGGACAAATGATGGGATGCCTCTGCGTCGACGAGGCCGGTGTGCCCTTGAAAAACCATATCCTGTATTGTGATCAGCGTGCCGTAGAAGAGGAAAGGCGGATTCTCTCCCGTATCAGTGCCAGGGATTTTTACCGGATAACAGGCCATCGGGCAAGCGCTTCCTACTCGGTTTGCAAACTCATGTGGGTGAAAAATAATGAGCCTGAGGTCTACCGGAAAACGTTCAAGATGCTCCATGCAAAAGACTACGCCATCTTCAGACTTACCGGCCGCATGGTAACAGACTACACTGATGCCTGCGGTACGACCCTGCTGGATCTGGACTCCAGAACCTGGTCGGAAAAGCTTATCGATATTACCGGCATCGATGGAGAAAAACTGCCGGAGCTTGTCGCGTCAACGGAGGTAGTGGGTGAGGTAACCAGGGAGGCCGCTTCTGCTACCGGGCTTAAAATGGGAACCCCGGTTGTGGCCGGAGCAGGAGATGGGATGTGCGCTGGCGTCGGTGCCGGTTCGGTAAAACCAGGGCTGACCTACAACTATCTTGGCTCCTCCGCGTGGGTCGCCACGACAACCGAAAAACCTATTTACGATGAGGAAATGAGGACTTTTGTATGGGCCCACGCTGTGCCGGGCTATGTCCATCCTTGCGGTACCATGCAGACGGCGGGAAGCTCTTACAGTTGGCTTAAGAACGAGATTGCGTATGCGGAGAGTTTAAAGGCGGAACAGGAAGGCACAAGCCCCTATGAACTGATTGACAAGGAGATCGAGACTTCCCCGCCCGGTTCCAGGGGCATCATTTTTCTGCCCTATCTCCTGGGGGAGCGGACACCCCGCTGGAACCCGGACGCCCAGGGGGCATTCATCGGGATCAACTTAGGGCACAAGCGGGCGGATATTATGCGTTCCGTACTGGAAGGAGTGAGCTTCAACCTGGCCATTATCGTGGATATTTTCCGGAAACAGGTTCCCATACACGAGATCACGGTGATCGGAGGAGGCGCAAAGGGAAAAATTTGGCGGGAAATATTGGCCGATATTTATGAGGCCGACATACTTAAGCCGAATTACCTGGAAGAGGCAACTTCCATTGGGGCTGCTATTATCGGGGGTGTAGGCGCGGGTGTCTTTTCGACCTTCGATGTCATTGATCGTTTTTTAAAGATTGAATCCCGTCAAAAACCTGACTCAGAACGAGTTTCACGGTATCGTAAAATGAAACCTGTCTTTGATGATTGTTACTATGCCTTAACCGGCATATATCAAAAGTTGAAAGGGCTATAAACGTATGATTATTCCGGCCGAAGTGCAATCCATATTTATCTCAATTCTCAGGCCGACACACAAGCTCCAGATTGACAAAAATACTAATTTGATTATAGTAAATAACAACAAATACGAATAAAAAAGACTATATGCTAATAAACGGCACAAATGAAGGAGCAGGGGACCATGTTTAAAGGCGGTTATGTGGGCAAAGTTCTTCGGATTAACTTATCGGAAAAGAATTTTACCGTAGAATCCTTAATAGAAGCAGAAAGCCTGAAATTCCTGGGGGGCAGGGGACTTGCAGCCAGGAGATATTATGATGAGATTCCGTCGGCAGTAAAACCCTTTGAGGCTGAGAATAAAGTTTTCT
Organism: Spirochaetota bacterium; assembly: GCA_040752435.1. Lineage (GTDB taxonomy): Bacteria > Spirochaetota > Spirochaetia > SPDA01 > JBFMGN01 > JBFMGN01. The sequence goes on along the minus strand of JBFMGN010000080.1, from coordinate 3,897 downwards.
TTTTTACCGGACCTTTGACGGGAACAGCTCTTCCATCAACTACAAAATTCCAGCTTAGCACCAAATCCCCGGAAACCGGTATGTATCTCTGTTCGAACTGCGGCGGTGACTTCGGGCCGCAGCTCAAACAGAGTGGTTTCGACGGGCTTATCATTGAAGGCACAGCCCCGGATTGGACATACATTCTGATAAATGACGATGAAGTTACTTTCGGCGATGCACGTCCCTGGCAGGGGCTGTCGACCGATAAAACTCAGGCATTATTACGGGAAGCCATCAAAGAAAAGAAGGCCGGTGCTATGTCCATTGGCCCTGCCGGAGAAAAGCTTGTCTGTCTTTCATCTATCAATGTCGACAGCCGGGCATTCGGCCGCGGTGGCGCCGGCGCTGTTTTCGGTTCCAAGAAATTGAAAGGGATTGCCGTCAGGGGAAGCCGGAAGATACCGGCAGCCGACAGGGAAAAAATCGATGAATTGCGCAAAGCGGCCATCAAGAACTTACAGGAAACCAGGGCAAATCATACTAAGTTCGGGACACCCCAGTACCTGGAAGTGATAAACGAGCTCGGCTGCATGCCGACGAGGAATTTTCAGACAACCTATTTTGAGGGCGGCAACAAGGTCGATGCTCATGCGATGGTGGAAAAATACTTTGAGAAGAACTACGCCTGCTACCGGTGCCCAGTGGCGTGCGGCAAGGTGAATGTGGTGAAGGAGGGCCCCTTTAAAGGCGCTAAGGCGAGGACCGAGTTCGAATCTATCGGACTTCTCGGTCCCAACTGCGGTATCGACGATTTCGGCGCCATTGTCAGGGCCAATCAGCTTTGCGATGAGCTCGGCCTCGATACCATGTCCGGGGGTTGTGCCGTCGCCCTCACCATGGAGTTGTATGAGAGAGGCCTTATATCCAAAGCGGATACCGACGGGATCGATGCCAGGTTCGGAAATGCGCAGGCGCTTATCGGTATAATTGATCTGATTGGAACACGCAAAGCCATCGGCGATCTGCTCGCTTCCGGTATGGGGGGGATTTCAAGAGAGAAACCCGAATGGCGCAGGTACATTCTGGCATGCAAGGGAATGGCCTTTGCCGCCTACGACCCGCGGGGCTTTTACGGCAATGCGCTTACCTATGGTACCTCGAGCCGGGGGGCTTGCCATAACGTCGGCGGATGGACAATCCGGGCGGAACTTCAGAGCGGGCAATACGACCGGTTTGCGCTTAAGGGTAAAGGTGAGCTGGTTATCGGTCTTCAGGACAACAGGGCATATGTGGACAGCCTTGGTATATGTACCGTAGTGCGCGGCTCTATGGATTTTTCCGACAACCCGAAAAGTGAGGTGATGAAGGCGGTCACCGGATACGATTTTACCCCGGAACTAATGGAAATCGGAAGACGGATATACACCCTGGAACGCCTTATACTCAGCCGGGAGGGGATTACCCGGAAAGATGATATGCTGCCGGAGCGGATAATGAAAGAAGCCGTACCTTCCGGACCAATAAAGGGTAAGGTTTTGACGCAAGAGATGTACGCGATTATGCTGGATGAATATTATGAGAAGCGGGGCTGGGACCGGGACGGTAAGCCGCTTAGGGAAACGGTAGAGAAACTAAAGATTTTCGGAAGTACTTATAAATCTAAAGGAGGATTGTGTCCGATACGATAACGGTAACTATTAAATATTTCGTTTCATTGAAGGAGAAGACAGGCAAAAGAGAGGAGGCAGTCGGCTTTCAGCCGGGCGGCATGCTGACGGATATTGTTGCATACCTCAATGCGGCCTACGGAATTTCTCTTCCCGACAGAAAGATTATGGCGATTCTCAACGGCAAGGGATGGAATCAGTTGCCGGAAAAGCTGGCTACACCCCTGCGGGACGGTGATGTTGTCTGTCTCTTCCCGCCTGTATCAGGCGGATAACCCCTCGCGGCTTAAAGAAATTACAGTTGAATAGCCCGATGCACTATTTGCCGATCAATACCTTAATACCGGCTTCCTCAATCTGTTTCCATTCCGATTCACCTAATTCGTCTGTAATCAAAACATCAATTTCGTTGAGGGGTGCAAACTGGGCGAATGAATTTCTTCCTATTTTACTCGAATCGCATAGCAGGATTATTTGAGAAGCGATGGAGATCATGGCTTTTTTCCGTTCCGCCTGGGATATGTCGGGAGTTGTAGCTCCCTTTTCCACGGTAAAGCCGTTTGCGCCCATAAACGCCTTATCCACTGCCAGGCCTGCAAGCATCTCATGGCCCGCCATTCCGATGGTGCAGTGGAAACGTTTTCTCAATATACCGCCTATTAAGATGATGTTTATCTGGTCGAAATCTTCCAATACGGAGGCTATTTCAATGTCGTTCGTAATGACTGTTAAATTCCTTTTGGTGTTAAGAAGCCTGGCAAGCTCCAGGGTGGTTGTACCTGTATCCAGTATAATTGTATCTCCATCTTCGATACGTTGGATAGCGGCGTTGGCAATTCTTTTTTTCTGGAGCAGATTCTGAACTTCCCTCTGTTTTGCATCCAGTTCGTAGGCTGTTTTACTTTTAACCATGGCACCGCCGTGGGCCCGGACCAGGAGATTTGAATTTTCAAGTTCACGCAAATCGTTGCGGATGGTGGCGCCTGAAACGTTGAAAGCTGCACAGAGTTCATTTACCGTGGCTTTTTTGCGATCCTTCAGGTACTCAAGAATTTTCAGCTTGCGTTCCTCTACAAACATCACATCGTTATCCATAATATGGCATCCTTGTTACCCATTATTACTCGTCCAGCGCGGGTTATCAACAATTTCGACTTTCCCGTTTTTGTCCACCACTAATTTTCTGAATCCTTTTGTTTCGATGGGATTTTCCATCAGAAAAATTCCATGCCCCCGTAAACAATAATACACTTCCGCCGTATCAATAATACTATGGAAATGCCCCTTGGTCATGAAAAATTCGTTTCCAACCTTTCCCGGATAGATAATGCTTGTTCCGAAGGCTATTTCACCGGAATCTGAAGGTATTTTCAGATCGTAAAACTCGTATATCAGCCGGTCTTCTTTCTTGATCATGTTGCTTAAGGCATCTTCGTCGAGAAACATGCCATGCATATTGGAAAGGCAGCGTTTAAGGGATTTCTCCGTGGGAGAGAGTCCGGTTAAAAGATCAAAATTCAGGCTGAAGGATGAGGTAAGCTTTTGTGTACTCATACTATTTTCCTTGATGTGAACCGGAATTAATCCGATTGATCGCACTCATATAAAGTTCATAGCGGGCTACCCGTTTCTCATATAACCGCGCTTTGGCTGTATCCGGTTTTACTTCAGTCAACGTGTTAATCCACGTATCCGCGGCCGCGCTTAAATCTGGAAAAATACCGGCGCCGTACCCGGCTAGAAGCGCCGAACCCAGGGGAGCGCCTTCGCTCCTCGAGACAACCTCGACAGGTATACCGAGTACATCGGCTTTAAGCCGGTTCCATAATATGCTTCTCCCTCCGCCCCCTGTTACTCGTATAGCCCGGGGCTTGAAACTCTCATACAAGCGGCCGAGAATATTCGTATAAACTTTGTATTCCAGGGCGACCCCTTCAAGCACCGCTTTGTAAAGGTGCCCGATTGTATGGTTCCAGCTAAGTTGCAGCCAGGCGCCTCTCAAATCAGGTTTCCCCGGACAGACTCTTCCTCCAAGGTGAGGAATAAAATATGGGTCGGTTTCAGATGCCGGAAGTTCATCGGCGGCTTTATTGAGCTCTTCAAAATCAATCCTTTTTTCTCCGATTGCTTTTTCCACTAGTTCTTTACGGAACCATTCGAGGTTCATGCCGCCGCCGTTGATATACGCATAGGGGTGCCATAATCCCGGAGCCGCCGAATATCCGCAGATGAGCGTTTTGTGTTCAAC
>JBFMGN010000008.1:0-17677 GCA_040752435.1 Spirochaetota bacterium | reverse complement strand
TGTGAGGTAGCAATTCTCATTTGGCACGCCATGCAATAACAAATAAGGCGGAAATTCACGTACCTCACTCTAGCGGTGGAAACCGATGCCGTTCGGTACGTGATTTCCGCCTTTTCTCCTTGGTTTAATGTGCCCAAATTTGTATTGCTAACTGGAGCATAAGCAAAAAATCAAAGATATTTAAGAACCGTTTTTTCGGCGTGCCAAATTGAGAACTGCTGGTGCAGATGCGCATCAGTGGTCATCGTCCCCCCGCTCTCCGGGTCATAGGGTTTACCTACGGTACCGATCCGCTGCCCCCTTTGAACCCGGTCACCGGCCTTTACGCTGGGCTTTACATGCAGATACCGGGACTCACTCCCAAAATATTGCCCTGCTCAGCTATTTTTTCAAGCGATTTTTCTTACAATAGGAGTCACAATAAACCCCTATCAATGTAATTTTCTGCAGCCGGTACATCCCAGGACGTGGACATGTTTTTTGCCTGGGCTTTCAAACATCCTGGCGATCACATACCCTTCGTTCAGGATCTCTTTTTTACACGCCGGACAGATTCTTTTAAACTCTCTATTTGACGGAAAACAGTACGGACAGCCGAATATATGCATCAGCTTATCCGGCTTACCCGGATAAACAACTGAATGCACCCGCTCGCTTCCTTTCAGTTCAGCGCCGCAGAGCGGACATGGTTTCCCACCTTTCTCGGAAGACTCTTGACGGTGATTATTCCGGCCGGCTGCAGCGTACGAGCGGCGGATTCTAAAAAGATAAAAGAGCAGGAAAAAAATAATGATAAGCAGAAGACACAGTACGATAATTTTGATCGGCATGGTATTCCCGGTAAAGAATATGCACCTTACGTACTATGACGCAGTCTGGAGTAAAAAAGGGCATTTGGATACCGATTATCCAATTAATCCAACTTTTCAGGAAGTACCGAAAAATCCAATGTACCGGCAATTTCCCGCATTCGTTTATCAAGAGTGCACAAGAACAACGTTTCACGCAGGTATGATTGGAAATAAAGAGCCGTTGACAGATGGATCGCATCAAGACAGCGGCATTGGGCGAGTTCAATTTTATTTAAAATGATATCCTCTATTGATTCATCGATGAATTTACAGGTAATTGCATTAAGGAACGGGCCAAGCTCGGTGAGTTTTCTCTTTGCCCATCTCTGGGGATTTACTGAAAAACCGGCAGCAGCACGTCGAAGGGCAATCGCGGATTCTATCTTGATAAGGTGAGAAGAAAGCTTTTCAGTCGCATTTTGCCAAATAACATCATAATCCACCTCGGGATGCTGCTCTAATACGGCGGAGAGCAAGAAGCTTGTATCAAAATAACAGATCATCTATCGCTCCGGACATCATCCATTAATTGTTGCAAGTCGATAGGCTTCCTCGATCCAGAATTTTTCCTTAGTTCAGCTATCAACGGGGTTTTTACGCTTGAAGACCTTTTAATACTTCCTTTTCTCTCTTCATCATTCAGGAACGCTTCCCAGAGGGATACTTTGTCCGGAATAGGGGTAGTAGGCTTATGAATTTCCGCAATAACCTCATCCCGATCCATAACCCAGATGATTTCTCCCATCTTAACAAGTTTCATATATTTACTGAAATTATCTTTTAATGTCTTAATCCCTACAGCTTTCACTTTTCAAATATAGCCAACTTAGCCACAAAGGTCAATTCTAAGACAGTCGACAAATACTACTTGCGAACGGTTCCGCTAAACATCCATATAAACCCTCTCAATGTAATTTTCTTAAGCCGGTACATCCCAGGACGTGGACATGCTCGCTTCCTTTCAGTTCAGCGCCGCAGAGCGGGCACGGTTTCCCACCTTTCCCGGAAGACTCTTGACGGTGATTATTCCGGCCGGCTGCAACGTACGAGCGGCGGATTCTGAAAAGATAAAAGAGCAGGAAAAAAATAATGATAAGCAGAAGAGACAGTACGATAATTTTGATCGGCATGGTATTCCCGGTAAAGAATATGCACCTGCTTGATAGTTGTCAATGAACTAGGGTACAAGGCGGCAATTATAATTTTACAACAGTAGGCGCGGCGGACACCTTAGCATGATAACTTATATTGCCACTTTTTAGATTTTTACCGGAATCGCTAAATTCTATCTTCCCTTCTCAGCGTAACCCTCTAAATGCCGGGCGTGTTTCAGCCAGTTCTTCGTGTACTTTCAAGCCCGGGCCTTATCTATGACGAATAGTGATTTTCTGCATTCTTTTCTTTGATAGGGGATTTACACCATCGTATATACGCTTCTACCCTCTCCATAGTAAGTCTCAAAAAAATGCTGGTAGACGATGTTGCACTTTTGGGTGTAAATGTCTCGTGTGAAAACCTCCGGGAGTTCGTTGAGTTTGTCCATCACTGTGACCATGACGGCCGCCCGCCTCGCCTGTGTCTTCCTCCAATCCAACACAAACTTTTCCCGTTTTAACGTTTCCAGGAGTTCCCGGGCTACTTTTTTGACCTGCCGTACTTCTGCCTTTTTAAGTTTCATGTCGGGCTTTGTGATGAGGTCAAAAACCGCTAATTCTTCCTCAGACAGTCCCTCTGAAACTCCTCGCTTCTCCTCTTCTTGTAACTCCTTTACGAACTTCATCAGTCTGTCGAAGAACTCCTCCAGGTTAGCCGCTCCCTGATTGTATTCGTCAATCATCCGCTGGAATTTCTCCAAATAGTCCACGCGAGTCTTGTTCAGACGCACCATCTTCTCCAAAGCAGAGTTGATGGCCCCCCGGAGTTTTTCGATCTCAACGCGCTTGCGTTCCTTAACGAAGTCTTTTTTGAGTGTCTTAAAATCAATCTTGCTTAGGTCAACCGGTTTCTTCTTCCCATAGGAAACCACCGGCTCCCGGATGACATACCCCTTGGCCGTGATGCTCTCGTCCAACAGATCCTCTACCTTCTCCATGACCTCGGATACGTCGGCCTCAGGCTGAAGGGCCTCTATTTTCAGTTGGATGGCTCGGAACAGGGCACAGGCAGGGACAAACTCGTTGGCCTCGGGATCAGGGAGTATGGCCTTGTAGATACGGTTGACGGTATTGGAGAGATTGATAAACCGCTTTTGGGTGGTATCATTGACCAAGACTGCATCAACGGCCTCATCCAGTAACTTTACCTGCTCGAATCCTTTTGCAACGATGATGGGTTCTATCTCGACACCCATTTCCCTGAGGAACTGGACGGTCTGGGCAATAGCGGTTTTGAGCATAGCGACGAGTTCCGCCTTCGCTTTGACCGGTTCTTCTCCGGGTTTCAGCCCCCCACCTGAATCCGAACCATAGATCGCCAAGGCTCTCTGAAGGTTACGAAATACCCCCACGTAATCCACGATGAGTCCGTTTACTTTGTCCTTAAAAACCCGATTGGCCCGAGCGATGGTCTGCATCAACGTGTGGTTTCGCATGGGCTTGTCAAGGTAAATGGCGGAACAGGAGGGGACATCAAAACCGGTCATCCACATGGCGCAGACGAATACCAACCGGAACTTATCATCCGGGTTTTTGAACTTGGTATCCAGATCCTCTTTCACCATACGCTGGCGGTGAGGAAGAATGTCCACCCCCTTCTTTTTCATCTCGGCTGCTTCATTCTGAGATGAGGAAACCACGACCGCCATATCCGTTTCCCGCATATAGGAAATCTTCTTCTTCCCCTCCTGTCGTTCCGGCCCCGGCAATTTGTTCATTTGCTTCGTGAGCCGGTCTATTTTCTGTTTCCAGTATTTCCGCACCTTGTCATACATCTTCACGGCGGTGGCTTTATCAATGCTTACGACCATACCCTTACCCGGTTGTCCCCGCTGGGTGAAGTGTTCGACAATGTCCTCAGCGATCTTTTCCAAACGATCATCCCGGGTGATGAGATGGTATTCCCGGGAAAACTCCCGCTCCAATTTCTTCTCTTGATCCTCGTCAAGCTCCGCCTCTTCCAACAGCCGATCCATCCCCCCCTTGAAGGCCGTTTCGTCTTTCAACTGAAGCTCGGGGATACGGTTTTCATAATAGAGCGGCACCGTGGCCCCGTCGTCCACGGACTGTTTGAAGTTGTAGATGGAAACATAGTCACCAAAGACTTCCCTGGTCTTTTCCTCTCCTATGATGAGTGGCGTTCCGGTGAAGGCGAGGAAGGACGCTTTGGGAAGGGCGTTTCTCATGTTCAGGGCGAGGGTGTCGTATTGGCTCCGGTGGGCCTCGTCGGTGATGACGATAATATCATCCCTCTCTGAAAGGACAGGATGGGGACTATCATCTTCGGTGCGAAATTTATGGATCAGGGTGAAAACGAACCGGTGATCCTCGGTGAGGAGGCGGCGGAGGTCTTTTGAACTCTCAGCTTGACAATGGCCTTCCGTGATTACCCCGGCATTTGCAAAGGTCTTGTAGATCTGGTCGTCCAGTTCTTGCCGGTCGGTAACGACGACGAATGTCCAGTTGCCCGGCACTTTCCGCAAGACCTTTTGGGAGAAGAAAATCATGGAAATGGATTTGCCGCTTCCCTGCGTATGCCAGAACACACCTAAACGCCCCTTGCGGTTCTTGATTTCCCTCAGGGCCGCCATGGCGTTCCCCACCCCCAGATATTGGTGGTTCTTAGGCACAACCTTGACAATACCACCCCGGACTTCCATGAACAGGAGGAAGTTTTCCACTATATCCAGAAACCGGATTGGCTCGCACGTCCCCCGGAGAACGGTTTCAAGGGAAACAACTCCTTCTTCCCCTTCGCTGTTGATCTTCTTCCAGTCATTGAAGTGGCCCCAATCGGACGTGATGCTTCCAACCTTGGCCTCGCTCCCATTGGATAGGATGATGAAGGCGTTGAACCAGAACAGTTGCGGAATGGTGTCCTTGTAGTCTGTCAGATTTCCGGTGTAGGCGGTTTGAATTTGCTTATGGGCCGCCTTGAGTTCAACAAACAGGAGCGGGATGCCGTTGACGAACCCCACGAGGTCGGCCCGCCTCTTATACATCTCCCCCACAAGCCAAAACTGGGAAACAAGGAGAAAATCATTGTTGGCGTGGTTGTCCCAGTCCACCAGTCTGACGGTTTCTACCTTCTCTCCGCCTCCTTCCGGCTCGGGAAGACGCACTTTGACACCGTTCCGAAGAAGTTGGTATATCTCCCGGTTGGCGGCAGGCATGCTAAGCCGGGAACGGTCACGGGTCAATTCCTCAAAAGTGAGGGTATATGCTTCGGGAGGAAGGTCAGGGTTCAGGCGCTTGAAAGCAATACGTAGACGAGGTTGGAGGATGATTTCGGATTGATTTTCCCGGCCAAGGGTGCCGGAAGGGCCGAGGGTTTCATGCAGGGCGTTGATGTGTTCCCATCCAAGTTCCTTCAGCAGTTCGATAGCCGGCTGTTCGATGAGTTCTTGCTCGGAATATGAAGAGCCGCCTTTGGGTGTCATGCGTTAGCCTCGGGGATAGCGATGTCCAGTTCTGAAACATCCAGTTCGCCGGAGATAAGTTTGGGGAGGAGGAGATCACGGGTCTTGCGGAGAATACAATTTTTCTTGCTAAGAACAGCAAGTTGTTCAGCGATTGGCAAACATATTTTCTCAAACCGGGCGAGGTATTCCTTCGGAGGATAAAGACATTCAATCCGTTCCATATCCCCTTTAGTTACAGCCTTAAAAATCGTTCCTCCACCCATGATGTCCTCTTCTTTGAAGATTTCCTTGAGTTGATGGAAAGTGAAGTATTGATAACCATCCAAGTTTCGGATCGCAGACAGACCCCTGCCAATAATAATCTTGTGGTCAGCAAGGTTTATCCTTCCTACCGGTGCCCTGACGCTGCAAAGAATATCCCCTGTTTCTGCAATCCTACCGGCAAACGTGCAATATACCCGTGTTGTCGGGAACCGTTCTCCGAAATCAGTAACACCTTGGTGGAATGGAAGCCCTTCACCATTGGTGTTGTAAAATTCTGATTTCGGGGATTGCCCCATAAGTATAGAGCAAATATCGCCCAAGCGTTTTACCCCCCACCCCTCCGGTATCTTTCCCAAAAGTGAGCTCACCATCTTAACCTTCTCGTGGCCGGGCCTGCCTGCCGAAGCCTCGGCGCAGGCAGGGAAGCGGAACTTGACGAACCACTCCCGGTAGAGGTTCTGGGCCATTTCCTCCAATATCTTGATCCGCCGCAGATTGTTCTCAATCAGGTCATCGTAGGCGGAGAGGATGGCAGCGATTTTCTGTTGGATAGGGAGAGGTGGAACAATCATTTCCAATTTGCAAAGATTATTCTTGCTCAATTCGAGTTGCCCTGTCGTTCCAGTTACAAGTCCATAAATTTTTGTTTGATACTCTTGCGTAGGAAATAAATAGATGCAAAATTCTGGCAAAAGAATATTTCTATTGAGTCGGAGAATAGTAACGTGGGAATCAGCGAAAAGTCTTGGCCATCCCTTCTTGAAATAGTAGGCCCGGCCTATCGTTATGTCACCCGTTGAATTGACGACGATGTCACCTTTACGGATAAACAAATCATCTTTAATCTTCTTGTTGGAATCGTGGTATTTCAGGTGCTTCTCTTCTATAAAACCCCAACGAATTGCTTTCTGATTTAAGGCTGCGATATCGCGTTTGGAAACATATTTAGGTGGAACACCACGGGAAATAAACTCCAGACATTCGCCAAGGGGACGCAATTCCCAGCGACTATTGAAATAATTAACCACTGGCTACTCCTCCAACAGCTTGGTTACATTCTCGGCGATCCGCGCTTCCAACTCCCTTGCCTCGACGTTCAGATGTTCCAATTCCTCATTTCACATCTTTCAATAACTCTTTAATCTGTTCAGGTGTGGGCAGTTGGTCCTTTAATTCCTTCGGGAGCCTTTTCACTATTTGGTATTCTGATATGCCAATAGGCTTACCTGAATACTTCAAAGCGTATTCTACAATAACCCTGTCCTTTGTTTTACCTATGGAAGGATTCTCATCGGGTAGACGCACGAGATCATCGAGAGCGGCGAGATAAAACTGCATTTTGCCAACATATTCAGGCTGAAATTCCGTGACTTTCAACTCAATAGCAACAAGACATTTCAGACGCCTATGAAAAAGGAGAAGGTCGATAAAATATTCTTTATTGCCCACTTCCAACCTGAACTGACTGCCAAGAAATGCAAACATCCCACCCATCTCTCGAAGAAAATGTTCCACCTTTGTTATCAGGGCTCGTTCAAGTTCACGCTCGCTATGTTCTTCGCCTAATTCAAGGAAATCAAATGTGTATTCATCTTTAATCGCCAGTTTTGCCTGGGCTTTTATCTCTGCCGGCAATGTTTTATCGAAATTTGTCTGACCAAGAAGTGTCTTTTCATAACTTTTGCTTTCTATTTGATGGATAAGAACATTTTTAGACCAGCCGAACTTCCTTGTCATACGGATATAGAACTCCCTCTGGAGGTCATCCTTGCAACGATCAAGAATTACAATATTATGAGTCCATCCAATTTCTGCAACCATTGGTTGCAGTTTTTCTTTGTCTTTATAAGCAAGATAGAAATTGCGCATATACCAAATGTTCCGGCTCGAAAATCCTTGTATACCAGGGAACTCACGTTGCAAGTCATCAGCAAGCCTTTCCACTACTGATTTGCCCCATGCCTCATCCTTTTGGCGCTCAATAATCACCCGCCCAATATCCCAGTAGAGGGCTATAAGCTCTTTATTTACCGCTTTGAGCGCTGTATACTGGGCAGAACGGATACGCTCTTTAATATCCTTCAATAGTTTTGGGTAGCCAGCAGGGGTAAGATGTGTCACGCTTTATCCTCCAGAAGCTTAGCGACATTTTCAGAAATCCTTTCCTCCAACTCCCTTGCTTCGGCATTCAGGGTCTCCAGCTCCTCATTCAGTTCACCAAGACGTTCTTTGAAGTCGAAATCCTCTTCCTCTCCTTCGCCTACACCCACATAGCGGCCCGGATTCAAACTCCAGCCTTGGGCCTCTATCTCTTTGATGGTCGCCACTTTACAGAGGCCGGGGACATCCGCATATTTTCCCTTCGTGAACTTTTCCGCCATCATCCTGGCGCTCCCGTGTTGGTTCTCAGGCTTCTCCCCTCTATAAAGCCGGACGATATTTGCAAGATACTCAATCTGTTCAGGCGTGAACTCCCGATGGGCACGGTCGATCTGGTTGTAGATATGCCGGGCATCGAGGAACAGGACTTTGTCTTGTCTTTCCGTCCCTTTCTTCCCCTTATCAAGGAACCAGAGCATACAAGGCAGAGTGACGGTGTAGAACATATTCGACCCCACAGCCACCATAACATCTACTGCTCGACCTTGGATAAGTCGCTTTCGTATTTCCAGTTCCGAGGCCCGGGCGTCCGCCGCCGAGTTTGCCATGACAAACCCGGCTCTGCCTTTCTTGCTCAAGGCACTATAAAAAATCTGTATCCAGAGGTAATTGGCGTTATCGATCTTGGGAAGGCCAAGAGGGAAGCGAGGATCATCCTTGAGCCGGTCTTTATCTACCCGGTCAACATTGAAAGGCGGATTCGCAAGGACAAAGTCGAACTTCCCCGGACTGGTGTGTAAATCTTCATAATATGTGTTTCCTTGCCGAATATCTCCCGCCAATCCGTGAACGGCAAGGTTCATCTTGTTGAGACGTACAGTTTCGGCAACCCTCTCCTGGCCGTAGATGCTGATTTCCGCACTCGGGTTCTTCTTGTGTTCCTCGACGAACCGGGCGCTCTGAACAAACATACCACCTGACCCGCAAGCAGGGTCGAAGATGCGGCCATGAAACGGCTCCAATATCTCCACGATGAGTTTGACGATGGCCGTCGGAGTGAAGAACTCCCCTCCCTTCTGACCCTCGGCCATGGCGAACTTGCCGAGGAAATATTCGTAGATCTTTCCGAAGGCATCTCCCTCAATGTCCATCGGGACGGAAGCCATGATTTTCAGGAGTTCCACCAAGGAGGAGTTTTCCAAACGGTTGTAGGTCTTAGGCAGAACATCCTTGAGGTCAGGGTTTTCGCCTTCAATGGCCCGCATGGCGTCGTTGATCGCCTGGCCGATATTTGCTCCCTCGGGTTTCTGAAGAAGGTTTTGGAAGCGGGCGGTTTCGGGAAAGTAGAGAACACCTTTTGCTTGATAGTCGGGCTTCCCAATCTGTCGGCGTCCTGTTCCTTTTCCCTCAAGTTCCTTCTGAGCGACGGCGAACTTCTGGTCTGCATACCTCAGGAAAATGAGTCCCAAAACAGGGATCGAATACTCCGAGGATTTGAGCTTTGAATTTGCCCGCATTTCATCGGCGGCATCCCAAAGGCGCTTTTCAATCTGGTTGTTATTACCTACTGCCATATAACCCCACCCATGCCCCAAGATTAGGCCTGGATCAACCAGCCATCTATTTCAAGCAATTTATCTATTGCCTTTTTGATTTTCTCTCTACCTTTCAGATTGTTAGACTACAACATTCCTCCCGGAGACTTTTGCTTTCCGATATGTCCTTCCATAACAAAAGCACGCCATTATCGGCAAGCTGGCCGAGCTCTTTCCAGAATCCTTCAAAATTCTCAGGGAAGTATACCTCTCGCCACCCGTGAATTAGAGAGCTTGAGTCAATGCTATAAAGCGGTACGGCCATATGCTCACGTCCCCATGAATTCCTGGACTCTGGGAACGTGACGGACGCGAACCCCGAGATGCTCGGAAACTTCGCTTAAGGTCAGACGGTCCTGGTAGTAGTTCAGCATGACCAGGCCGACAAAAGAGCGACCAAGGTCGCTAATAGCCTCCCGAGGAGGATTCTTTCGATATTCAAGTTTTTTAGCCTGCTGCCTTTTCCGCTCCTTCAGCATTTGAATTTCCGCCAAAAGGTCAGCACGTATCCTTTTATAGAACTCATCAGTCGTTCGGCCAAGGGTGAGGAGGCGCCGAACGAGGGATTCACGGCTAACGCTATATCGTTTGGCGAGTTCTTGAATTTCGTCGTCTGTCCATCCAGTTGGCCGCACTCCATGCGCAATGACGAGGATACTTAAATCTTTCCGAATCTGCGCGCCGATCTGCTCGGGATTATCAGTAAGCTCTGCCTTCAGAGTAAAAGTCTTGGGTTTCTCATCGATCTCAGAGAGGAGGTCGAGAGCCAGTTGACGCCGCTCCTGGGCGCATCGGACATCTAAAAGCAGTTGTGGAGAGTACAAGCCCGCAATAGTCCCGGGCATACGTCGAAAATCCTTCATGACCTGAAAGCCCTTAGGAGGCTCGGGCAAGAAGAAAACTGCGAGCGGTCGTTTGTAGACATCGGTCATTTTACGTAGCTGATTTATTGTGGGGCGATCTTCGCCAACCTCCCAGGCCCTTAGACGGTCCTCGGCAACGTTAAGCTTCTTGGCAGCATCGGCCAGGCTGAAGCCGAGACTTTCACGAGCCCAGGTGAGAAGAGCGGGTTTAATGTTAGCCCTAACAGTCTTCATCGTTCTGTGTGATGCTCAAAACCGAAGCAGAATATTCCTTCTTCAAAGTGCCCTCGAAAACATAACGGCTTAAGTGGCCGTTAGGGATCCTAATTTATCCAGAAATGTACGCTTTTTGATGTAATATGTCAATTTTGCTTTCGAAAAGAGATAATAAAAATTGACAGGCTCCATAAACTTAGAGTTATCTGACTCTTTGTAGAACAGGAACTAATAAATCCATTTACGATACTCTTCTTCCATACACGGGAAGCAGCCTGTTATATACCTTGGTGTTTTGTGCCGTTTCCCGCACTAATACGGCTCCATTTAGACTTAAGCTCTTAGCTTTTCCACCCGCGAATCACTGGTTTCAAGCTGCGGCTGCAAAAAGGGAAAACTTTTGCGGTGTTTATCCCTTTTTCGCATTTAAGACTTGCACACCCGTATGACTTTTACTATCATTCGATCAATATTTTTTTAGAGAAGGCGAAGCGAAGTAGGAGGAGGAAAGACATATGAGGGGGCGATACAGAGATTAGAGATACAGGTTTGATCAGAGTTACAGTCTGATGATCTTGAAAACACAAGTTGGCAAGGACATCATTCTCGGATATAGTTTTAATATGAGCATCTTGTATGTTATTGGTACGCCCATTGGAAATCTGAAAGATATCACTTTACGCGCCTTAAAAATTTTACAGGCAGTCGACGTTATAGCCTGCGAAGATACCAGGCGTTCCTTGAAATTATTAAACACGTTTAAAATTAAAAAACCATTGATAAGCTGCTATGCCCATAATGAGAAAAAAACTGCATCAAAGATAATCAAGATACTTTCGGAAGATAAAAATATCGCCTATATGAGTGACGCAGGCACACCGGGTATAAGTGATCCGGGGGCTTTCCTGGTGAGTACAGTGCGTGCCCTGGGTTTTAAGGTTGTCCCTGTCCCGGGGGTATCGGCCTTGTCAACCCTGATGAGTGTCAGCGGATTTCCTGAAAAAAGTGTCCTTTTTGAGGGCTTTTTATCACTAAAAACGGGAAAACGTCGAAACAGGCTTAAAGAACTCCTTGACCGAAAGGAGGGATTCGTGATATATGAATCTCCGTACAGAATATTGAAACTGTTAAAAGAGATGGCAGAACTTTCTCCTGACCGGCCGATAATAGTGGGGAGAGAAATGACGAAAGTGCATGAAGAATACATCTCCGGGTCTGCATCCCTGGTATTAGAGAAATTAGAGAATCGGACAAAACTGGCAGGCGAATTTTCTGTGCTGGTTTCGGGAAATAAAGGCTTAATTTCTAAAGTATAAGTGTCGATATTTCAAATGAAAGGTAGGAGTCTGTTATGACTGTTGAAAGACTTGGTCCACTTGATCCGGTTTCCAAGTTCAATAAGACTGAGAAATCTGCGAAACCGGCTGCAAAGGAAAAGAGCGACTCAATAAGTTTTTCTGAAGAAGCAAAAACAATGGGCGAGCTGTACAAAGTGGCTGAAAGCGTTAAAACCTCCCCAGAAATTCGACAGGATCGTGTCAATGAAGTCAAGGAGAAACTTAAAAACCCTGCCTATATCTCTGAGAAAGTTATTGAATCAGTGGCAGACAGTGTTTTGGAGTTGTTCGGCTTATAACCAATAGCAGCCGTTGTTGAAGTTTAAGAGGCGGAGATATATAGTTCTCTGCCTTTTTTGTTTATAATAGTACGCGGTAAAATGATGACTGATTTCCTTTTCACAATTCCTTCAAAGGTATATTTCGGTCCGGATTCCATTCAGAAAATCGGCACGGTTGTCGCAGGGAAAGGGAAACGGGCCATGCTTATTACAGAAGATATTCTTAACGAATGGGATACCGTCAGGCATGTACAGGAACTGCTGGATAAAAAAGGGGTTGCCTGCATTGTTTTCGATGAAGTGGGAACCAACTCCACCAGCACAGTCATCGATGCCGCCCTACCCATTGCCAGAGGAGCTCAGGTTCACCTTATTATAGGAATGGGCGGTGTACGTGCCCTATCTCTTGCAAAATGTATCGCAAAAATAATTCACGGTACCAGGGATATAGACGAATACATATCCGGCGCCCTTTTCCCGGATACATTTTTGCCCTATATTGAAGTCCCGACTACCTGCCGGAATCCATTTATGCTCACGGATTCCGTTCTGATTATCGACGGAAGAGACCGAACCGCCCACCTACTCTCTACGGGATCACCGGCCGATACTATCGTATTTGATCCCCTGCTATCAATGACTTTATCCGATAAGTATACCGCCGCCACAATGCTGGATACCTTTTTATATGCTGTGGAAGGCTTCTTTTCAAGGAAAAGCACATTTTTATCCGATCTGCTGTTTTTGAAGGCGGCTAAGATTCTCCTGGAAAATGTGGTTCCGGCATCGAAAAACTCCGAAGATAAAGACGTACGGGTCCAGGCATCCCAGGCGGGGCTTCTGACCTCGGTCGGACTTACCGTAAGCGGTTTAGGTTTTGGGACTATGCTCTCGCATGTTCTAAGCGGAAAATTGATGCTTCCCCAGTCTTCCGCAGCTTCCATCCTCCTGCCGCATATTCTTGATTGGGCGGTTTCTGCCTGCCCCGGAAAAATTGAACACCTGGTAACACAAATCGGTTATCCACCCGCCCTTGTGGAAGCCCAGCCCGGAAACGAGAAAGATAATGCAAGAAGCCGGCCGGCAGTGTTCGCTGAACAGGTAAGAGACATAATCTCGGAAGTCAGGCTGCCCCTTCGATTAAGTGATTTCGAAAAAACGCTTCAGGAGTTCCTTGAATTATCAGACCTCGTCATGAACTTTGCCGATATGAAGTACCTGCCGTCAGCCGTTTCAAACCATGACATTCGAAATATTTTACAGAAGGCCTTTTAGTGCTATGATAACCATCCGCAAACTGGACTCCCTGCCAAAACGGACAAAACTGCGCAAGGCTGCCAATATCCTTCAGGACTATGAGGCGAGGCTCCGTTTGAACGCCGGCATAGACACCGGCTACCTGTTTGAACTCTTAAGTACCCTTGAAAAGCAGGCACCCGATGAAAGAACCCGACAGAAATGCCTTGCTTTAAAAAGCAGGCTTCAATCTGCCCGGGAAACTTTTACCGCGGTTGAGCTTCTTAGAAGCTGTAATGAGCTTAAAAACAGTCTCCTTCAATACCTGGGGGCAGAGCCTTCGGAATGGGATTTTTTAAGTCCGGGAACCGCTACGCTGGATCGGGAGGCAAGAAAAGTATATCCGATTAGAGTGTATCTTGATGATATTCGCTCTCCTTACAATGTAGGTTCGATTTTCAGGACGTCGGAGTCTTTCGGGGTTGAAGAAATAATCCTTTCCCCGGACAGTGCCTCTCCAGCTCACAAAAGGGCCAAAAGAACCGCCCTGGGATGCACCGATATTATTCCCTGGAGGATAGGTGGGTATGAAACCATCGAGAAAACCGATGCGGTTTTCGCCCTGGAACTTCACGGTGAATCCCTCGATACATTCCGGTTTCCACCGAAAGGGACCGTGATCATCGGATCGGAAGAATTGGGCGTAAGCCCGGAAGGGCTCTGCCTCGCAGAGAATTCCCTCGGACGGGTATCGATTCCTTCCGCCGGTTCCAAAGCGTCCCTCAATGTGGCTTCGGCTTTTGCAATCTTGATCTATTCGTGGTTTTCTTTTTTAAACCAGTCACTTTAAGGCTGTCTCAATTTCCTGCCGGTTGAACCCGATTATAATTTTACCGTTGATATCTATGACGGGGACGCTCATCTGTCCCGACTTTTTGACCATTTCATCCGCCCTGCGCATATCCTGGGCCACATTGTAATCAGTAAAAGGCACCTTTTGTTCTTTGAAATACTGCTTTGCCATATTGCAATAACCGCAACTGGGGGTTGAATAAATAACTACAGCCATTTTTTTACCTCTAACTATTATATTTTGTATATATATAAAATTCAAGCTTTTCAATTGAGGATCAGACAAACATTGTCGGAGAACAGAATGGTCTTACTCCGGGAGGAGGTTTTCGCTATTGCGTTTTTTCTCTGGCTAACTCTTTAGCGAAGGCATCTTCCAACCGCTTCCGGATCACGTTGAATTGTTCGGCGCTCTTTATCCCGAAGGTTTCCAGCGAGGGCTTTTCAAGAAGCTCATAGGAGAGGTGCTCTGTTTCGATATTACAGAGCGCGTTGGCAAGGTAAACCGTGTCGACAACATCTTTGTATTCGTTTAAGCAGTCTGACGGTTCGTGATGATATCGTATCGCTTGAATAAGAGAGTCGGGGAAATTCCATTTTTCGGCGATAAGCCCCCCTATTTCTGCATGATTTAATCCGGCCGAAAGGTCCTCCAGAAAATTGCGGTGTATTTCCCGCTCTTGGCAGAAAGTATTTATCTTTTCCAGCAGGTTGGGATGAACACTGGAAAAGATAATTTTTCCCATATCGTGGAGGATTCCGCCTACATAAGCGTCGTCGAGAATATCCTTCTTTCTTAAGTTTTTGGCCAGATTATATGCATAGAATGCCGCTCTATAGGAATGATCCCATAGTTCTTCCTGCTTTCCGCTGAGTAATTTCTGAGTGCCGTACGAGTAAAGCAGGTTCCTTAATCCCCTAAGGCCGACAAGCTTCACCGCTTCAACGATATTGTCAACGCGTTTCGGCAGCATAAATTGAGCTGAATTGACAACCTTCAGTAAGTCGGCCGTAAGAGAGGGATCCATGCTTATCTGCCTGGCAATATCGGTAAGCTCGGAATCCGGGTCGGAGATCAGCTTTTGCAGGTAGACAATGTTATCGGGGAATTGCGGCAATTCATCAATCTCATCGACTATTCGTTTTGACAGAATCGAAAGACTTTCCACATGGATATCGGAGAAGGGAATTACCAGACTCGCAACAGTTTCACCCTCTTGAACGTCAATATCAAAAGCTTCTTCATCAAGTCCAAGCTTTTTCAGCATCAATACCAGAATTACCAGTCCAAGGCCTGCCCCCTCCGAGTCATCGAGAACAGACGAAAAGGCTTCTTCCATGGATTCAAAGGCGCGGGAACGGGCGATCCTGTCATAAATACGCATCTGTTCTTTCTTGGAGATTTCAACATTATTATGAATGGAAAGGCGCAATGTCCTGGCTTTGGCATGAAAAACAATTTTAATATACAGTCCCATCTCTTTCTGCTTGTCAAGATAATAATTGATGTTTTCAAGCGTCTCCTGTTTGAATGTTTTCATCCCCTGGTCATAATCTTTTTTGTCGGCAATATTCAGGTTTTTTTCGAGAAAATATACCCGTTTCGTATTTGCCTTTTTGGCATTAACGGCCAGTTCCCGCATGCAATATGCAATCTGGTCTTTTATCTGCGCCTGGCCGAATTCTTTCAGAAAAACACCGAGAATTTCTTCCAGGTATACTTCGGTTTCATGGGAGAGTGTATATGTCTTTACGGCGATGGGCTGGGAACTCCTCGCTGCGCGTATTATCTGGTCTTGATCTACTTTGGCAGGCATATACTAAAACCACCTATTTTATATTATATCTGATTACACCCTTATTCTTACATTATATTTATGGATATAGCGATGTCAAGAATGCCTCTTTCTATATTTAACCTTTACCATAGGCTTTTACGCTGTTGGCCATCTCTTTTAATTTTTTTTCGATAAGATAGTTTAAACTGTTTTCCGGAAATTGATCTTTGGAATCGCGATTTCCCGCTTCCAAACCGGTAAGAATTTCCAGACCTTCATCAATAGTGCCGATAGGATAGATATGAAAAAAACCCTCTTCAACGGCTCTGCAAACCTCCTGGGAGACGATAAGATTATCTATATTCTGATGCGGTATCAAGACACCCTGGGCTTTTGTCAGGCCAACCTTTTTACAAACTCTGAAAAAACCTTCTACTTTTTCTGTTATACTTCCAACAGGCTGAATTTCCCCCGCCTGATTGATGGAACCGCTGACAGCCAGGTCCTGGCGCATGGGAACACCCGCGATAGAACTTAACAGGGCATACATTTCGGTTGAGGAGGCTGAATCGCCTTCGATCTCATTATACGACTGCTCGAAACAGATACTGGCATAAACAGAAAGTGGGAAACTTAAGGCGTATTTACTACGCAGATAGCCTTCGAGGATCATTACCCCTTTGTCATGCAGCTCCCCGGATAATCCGGCCTCGCGCTCGATATTTACCACTCCCCTATCACCCGGTGCAGTTCGGGCTGTAACAAGGGTCGGTTTGCCGAAAATATAATAGCCTCGATCGTGAATTGCCAGCCCGTTTACCTTACCGGTCGCAGTACCGGTAACCTTGATCAGTAGAATACCATGTACAATAAGGTCATCCAGCTTTTCCTCACTTAAGTTGAAAAGGTAGTTTCTCTCCTCAATTGTCCTGATAACAGCTTCCCGGTCTATCTGCTCTTTCCCTGACTTACCTGCCCAGTAATCCGCCTCCCTGATTATATCGGCCACCCGGGAAAACCGGGTGGTAAGCTTATCCTTCCATTCGGCGAAACGTACCCCGTACTCGATAGTTGCACACATCCCATCCGGGGTAAGCTCCCTCATTTTTTCATCACTTACAAGTTTTTTCATAAAACTTATATATTGGGCGATAGTATCCGGCGTCTTAAGCATTACGCTGTCAAACTCAGCGGATATTTTAAAATGTTTTTGGAAATCAGGGTCCTGGTTATAGAGAATATCGTAGAGATGTTCATTACCCACCATAACAACTTTAATATCAACCTCAACAGGTTCGGGTTTCAGGAGTATACCTGTCAGGTTTAAAGGCCCATGTTTTTGCTGAATTTCAACGAGTCCGGTCTGGATGATTCTCTTTAAATGATACCAGGACTCCGCCTCCTTTAAAATGTCCTCCGCACGGATCACAATAAATCCCCCTGAAGACCTGATAATGGAACCTGCTTTTATCATCATAAAACTGGTCCGGCTTTCGCCCCCTATTTCAAAATGAGTCTCGATCGAACCGACAAGATTGGCATAAGTCGGGTGATTTTCGAAAACAATGGGAATAGGAAGGGTGTCGGAATTATCCACGATAATATTAACGCCGTAACGTATAAACCGCTGAATACTGCGATCAGTGTCGGAATACTGATCCTTAGTAAAGAGAAAAAGATTGTCGATAACATCTTCTTCAAAATCCTTCAAATAGGAGCGTACGTTCC
>JBFMGN010000799.1:0-2249 GCA_040752435.1 Spirochaetota bacterium | reverse complement strand
ATACAACCTATTTACCTAATTCCGACCTGAATCCGGAAATTACCTGGTCCTGGGAGCTTGGGGTAGAGCAACGTATTTTTAGCGATAAAACCGTAATGAATCTTACGTACTTTGAAAACTTCAGCACAGATTATATCGATTCCCGGACATGGAAAGATCCCAACAACGTCAAGTTCGCTCAACGGGACAATTTTGGCAAAACTGAAACACGGGGTGTAGAGTTTGAATTATGTCAGAAGCTTACCAACTATCTCAAGGGGTTCCTCAATTACACTTATATAGATGCGGAAATAACGGAGAACAGGGAATATCCCAAAATTGTGGGTAAGAGCCCCCGTTATGTCCCGGATCAGATGTTTAACGCTGGTATGGATTTTCGTCTGTCGCCCTTTTCAGCTTCTCTTAATACCCGCTATGTTTCCAGGATCTACGGAACCAATGAGCATACTACCAAGAATTGGAATGTATATGGAGCGATGGATAAGGTTAATTTTGTCACCGATGTAAAACTTGGAGTCGATTTCTTTAAGAACTACAATGCCTCGGTTTCCGTGAGCAACATTTTTGACGAAGAATATTATCAATATTCAAAAGCACCCGGCAGAACCGTTTTCGGAATGCTGGCAACGAAATTTTAAAATTCTCTCACGGGGAGAGAAGAGAGTTTGTAATTTCACCCCCAAAAGAGCCCAAAGAGAAAGGTGATTTGTACTCATGAGAAAGAGAACGAGGAATCAAAATTCGGTATTTGCGCTTATTTTTGTCTTCATTATAGCCTGGCTATTTTGGGGGAGTTTCACGAATTGGCATATTAGATATGCACAGGATGGTTTAATGGTCCGAAGAATTATTACTATCCGGGATTCAGCCGACCGATCCGTAAGGGTGCCTTATCCGGTAAAAACTGTCGTGGTACTGTGGAAAAATCCTGCGGAAGAAATGAAAGCCCTGGGTGCTATAGAACGGATCATCGGCCTGGACAAAACGACCAAAGGGGAGGTTGACAAGGGGCTGTATCCGGAGTTGGCGGATCGGCCCCTTGTCGGCTTATGCAAACAGCCCAACTATGAAAAAATTGCCCAGTTAAAGCCGGATGTTGTCATTATGCTCTCCTCTTATCCTCCTCTTCCTGACGAGATTCAGCAAAAGCTGAAACCCTTTGGTATCCCGGTGGTTGGTTTGGACTTCTACCGGGTGGAGGATTACTTCAATGAGGTAAAAATTTTGGGATCGATGTTAGGTCTTGAGAACAAAGCCAACCAATACCTTGAATTCTTCAGAGCACAATACAAGCTGATAGACAGCCGGATAAGGAGCCTCCCCCGCGAAAAACGAAAGCGGGTCTATTTTGAAGGTAACGATTACAAAACCTATGGCGGTGCTGGTTATGGCGCAGGCATCCCCGGCATAATCAGGACCGCCGGGGGCCTTGATCTTTACCCGGAAAGTCCTGCCATTGAGTTTGAGGCAGACCCTGAAGATGTGGCAGTGAAAAACCCGCAGGTAATCTTCAAGGGAGTCAAGGGGGGATATTTTTTGAAAAATACCGCTGAATTCGAGCGCCTTCGCAATGAACTTATGAGAAGACCGGAGCTTGCCGCTACGGAAGCGGTAAGGAACAACCAGGTATATATCATAAGCTGGGATGTTACTGGAGGGGCGCGAAAAAAATTCGGACCTATCTTTCTGGCTAAGGTGCTCTATCCCGATCTTTTTAAAGACATGGAACCCCTTTCTTTTCTCAGGGAATATATGGGAAAATACCAAAAACTGAGATTTCAGGGAGTGTATCTCTATCCCTCAGTTTCGGGTAAACTGGAAAGAACGCCGGAAAGAGTGAATGATAGCCCGATGTCGATAAGAGACTAAGAGAGGAAGTCTATGGAGACCAAGCCAGGTCATGAAGGACATAGAGGCCATGCAGACCATGTAAGGGCGAAATATGCAAAATTTGCCAGGGGAAAGCTGACCTTTATAGCTGTGGGATTCTGTATTCTTTTCCTCCTGATGATAATTTCCGTGTCCGTTGGTACGGCAAGCCTTGGCCTGAAAGAGGTATTCTGGGCTATCGCGGCCAGGTTTATACCCTCTGTGCCGAAAGATTCCCTCTATTATTCGGTTATCTGGCACTTAAGGCTCCCAAGAGTCATGATGGGTGTGTTTGCCGGTGCTGGCCTGGCTGCATCCGGTACCGTGATGCAGGCTGTTACCAGAAATCCGCTGGTTAGCCCTTTTACCCTCGGTATATC
>JBFMGN010000798.1:0-2251 GCA_040752435.1 Spirochaetota bacterium | reverse complement strand
TAAGCCATAGCCCCTTCCTGGACGGCTTTGCTTATCTCCTTCATCCTTTCAGTTCCCGGATCTTTTCTTAAAATATAAAAAACAAGAAACAGAGCAAAAATCAGGGCCGCTATTGATCCTACCCAGGTAATCCACATCATATCGGTTTCACCGTTACCGGTTCCCTGAGCAAAGACAAAAGCAGGGCAGAAAACGAATAGCAGGGTAAACACCCCGGTAAGAAAGATGATCTTTTTCACCTAAAAATCTCCTTTTGTTTTGGGGCGAATTTAGATGTTAATTGTTTTAATGTCAAGAATACGGTTAGATTTTTTGATGATGCAATAGGGAGCGTACCAGGCAATCAGCCGTTTTTTTGCCCATCCATCCACTTAAGCTTCTCGCCAGGGATAGAAGCGGTTTTTTAGAATGCAGGCAAAACAAAACAGTAAATTAAAAACTCAAATACTTTAGCGCTGCATGGCTTCTTCCAGAAATTAACTGTAGATTCTTCTTAAACCATAGGACTGTATCGAAAATACTTTTATAGAGTGATCGCGGTTTGTAACCCAGTTCAGCGACTGCCTTCGCATGGCTGAAGGAATAACTGCCCGAGACTGTCTCACAAATGAAAAACCTTACTGACCCTTAAAAAAATTTCGCTTAATGTAGACGGCTTAAGAATATCCCCCATCATTATCTCAACCGGCAGATCGTCAATGGCGGTACAATCCTCACCGGGTAAAACCAGCGCTCGCACCTGCGCTCCGGTTTGTAGCAGTTCCCTGACAACGACATTGCCAATATGCCCTGTTGCACCGGTTACTAAAATCATCAATAATTGCATTCCTTCCTGAGCGACTTTATCCCCGGCCGCCCCTTCAGGATCAAGTAGTCCTTCGAATATCAAACCGACGGCAAAAGCCATAATCACCCGGGCGCCGAGATCTAGGTCAATGGGGCGAAGCGATTTATCTTCGATTCCCTTTTTAACGATACCGGCAAACAGCGTGTTGAAACGCCTGTAGGGAGCGATTGACGCCTGCCAGATTCCAGGATCCCGCACCGCCTGAGACCAAAACTCCAAAAACATCTGGAATTGGTCCCTTGTTGCCGCGGCAAAGACCTCTTTCGTTATAGCCGCCATCTGGACAAGTCCTATGGAAGCATCTTGCACCGTATCCCGGATTATATTCAGGTGTGTTTCAAGGTCCTTTAACCAGTTTTCCAGTATTATTAAAAAAACAGCATGTTTACTGGGAAAATGATGATAGAAGGCCCCTTTACTTACCCCGGCCTTTTTGCAGATTTCCGAAACTGAGGTAACGTTGTAGCCCTGCAGAGAAAAGAGCCTTTGGGCTTCGGCTGCTATCTTTGTACGGGTCTCCTCACTGCGCATCTGCATATAATTTCCAAACCGACCGGTCGGTTTCATTTTAAGATAATTTAGCTTTCTGTAAATGTCAAGCAATTTCAAGCGGAATATTTTTGTAAAAAGGGAGTGGCCGGAATGTTACAGTGAAAGATACCCGGTAAAAGTTATAGTATAGTAATGAAGTCCTTAAGACCGGTTATATTTTGCTTTAACCACACTACTGTATTTATCGTCAATTAACTTGTTAAAGAAAAAATATAATGGTACAATAATACAAAAATATTAAAGCGGATGACGAGTAAATGACAGGCAGAGAACGATTACTAAGAGTATTGAGAGGAGAAAAAGTCGATAGGATCCCTAATGCCCCTTTTATATTTTATAACTTTATCGAAGAATTTTTTGAAACCTCGGAAGCCCTTACTATTGATGCCAGGAGCGAACAGATTGACATGGTCGAGAAAGGTATTGAAGTCTATGAGCATTTCGGTTTCGATATCATTCTTCGTACCGCCAATGCTTTTGAATATCTTAATGAAGTTTCAGATGAGGATGGGAAATGGATGGTTTCATCGCAAAAGACGGGGGACGACAAAAATTGGCAGATTGTAACTACAATTAAAACCCCCGAAAAAATCCTGACCCAAAAAAAGAATTACAGCCAGACGGCGCCTCATGAAGTTGTCGAGGCTTTAACCGAATACTTTCTAAAAGACAAGGATGATTTTGAGCAGTTTGTAAAGTACCGGCCGCGTGGGAGAATGTACGATACCTCGGATATAACTCGGGCAAAAAAAGTACTGGGGGATAGAGGTCTTGTGGCGCCCTGGGCCCAGGGCGCTTTTAACAGCGTCAGTTTTTTCAGGAATGCAGCGGATTTGATGATGGATCCTTATA
>JBFMGN010000797.1:0-2254 GCA_040752435.1 Spirochaetota bacterium | reverse complement strand
AGGTACAATTCGTGCAGAGGATATTCATTAACAACTGCAATAAACTCCTCAAAAGCCTTTTTATAATCACCCAGGCGATATAATGCCCAGCCTTTGTAAAAAATTACGTAGGGGTTGATAATATCGAGTCCTGCTTTAAGGATCTTATCCTTGGAAATTTGTTCAAAAACAGCGAGCGTTTTTTCATAGTTCTTCTCAATTATAGCGGAAAGTCCCTCAATATATCGAATTAAAACCCAGAACTCACGGCTTTGGCCTTCCAGGTCCGGGAAATCCTGGTATAATTTTGCAATTTCACCCTTAAGGAGCGTATAACTCTCCTTCTGGAAATAAAGCCGGATAAGATCAACTCTAGCCTGTAAATCGGAAGAATTGACCGCCGTATATTCACGTAAGGTCTGGATTGATGCCTCAATATCGCCTAAGTTTTTATATACCACAGCTTGCAACCTGAGCAGCTTCTGGGAGAAGTTTCCGCTAATCCCCTGGGCAAACACCTGTTTAATCAGGGCCAGAGAATCCGCCGGGCGGTTCAGCCTGTACAGGGCGTAGGCTTTTAGATAAGAAGATTCATCGATGAAATTTGAATGCGGAAACGTTGCCATAAGTTTTGAGTAGAGGTTTTGGGCCATATCCCAGTTTTTTGCCTGCATATAATACCCGGCCAGTTTATAGATAATAAACACCTGCTGTTCTGTAGGTACATCGATAAACTCGATAAGTATCTCCAGGGCTTTCTTCTTATCTCCCAACCGGTACAGAATATCCGAAAGATACAACGGTACAAGACCGCTGATTTTTAGTGCATGCCTCATATCCCAAATGCGGGAAAAATAGAAGGCGGCCAGATCATATTTCCCTTGCTTATAACTTTCTATGCCTATCCTAAGCCAGAATTCCTTTAAGATACCGGGGAGTCCCGACAGGGCGGCTTCCGCATTATGAACTGTCTGGTTCAATTTCTCGGTATCACCTGCCTGCTGATAAATCGTGAAAAGACGGCCGAAGGCAACGGAAGAAACCTCCGGTACTGACTTGACGAGGGATGTATAAATTTCCACCGCCTCAGAAATCCTGTTAAGCCCCCAGAGAGATTCGGCTTTGTATAATAACACCTTATCCCTGTAATCCAGGCTTAATCGATCAATCCTGGTGCGGTTCAAAAGCATAAGGGCAGCGTTAAAATCAAGAGCCCTTAAATAGAGAGAACTTAAAGCACTTAACGCGTACGGTTCATCGGAAGGGTCTTGCGTTGCATTAAGCAGTTCTTCAAAACTTTTTCTGGCATTCGCTTCTTTTTTTAGAGAAAGTTCGCATACTCCTTTATAGAACAGCGCCTGGGGTCGTACAGTTGTATCGACTCCCTTTAGATAGTCTTCAAAATATATCAGGGCGCCTTCATTATTCCCAAGGTGATACTCCACAAACCCGAGCCAGAAGGGCACTACTTTAAAAAAAAGAGTCGTTGGATAGCGTTCATATATCTTTTTAAACAACTTGACTGAATCCTGAAATCTGCCCAATCTAAACAGACACACCCCTCTTCTGAACTGTACATCCGGGACATAATCGGATAATGGATAGTCGGCCAGCAGTTTATCGTACATATTAAGGGCCAGCTCGTAATCTTTGCTTAAGAAGCGGCTCTCCGCTTCTGAAAACAGGCGTGTTTCCGCTGTTTCAGCCTTAACGGTTGCCGCCAGGAAGAGGAAAATGCAGATTAGATAATATTTCATAGTGGAGGCTCTTGCAAAAATAGTAAGCCCCCTTCGAGGGCGAGAAGCTAGGGCAAGCATATGGGGTAGCCGCGGAATCACGCGGAAAAACGCGGAATGTAAGGAATTTTGTATTTCTTTGTATTGTAAATAATTAAAATATTTCCGTATAATTCCGTGTATTTCCGTGGCTAATTTCCCCCGATTTTTGAAATTGGCTCAGTGTATTAAGATATCCCAGGGGGGTGAATTATTCAATATAAGGGGGATTATAGCCGGACACGGCCTCCAGTCGTACGAGATGGATAAAATCAGCCGGATATCGTTTTGTAAGGGATTCAACGCTTGTTTCCGTATTCCGCTCCATAACAGCCGTATGAAACTCCCCATCCGGGGTAAAATATGGAAATAAAACCACAATGTGAAAATGCTCCAGTACTACGGGGTCGGTTTCCCCTTCCCTGTTGATTGAGCCAAGATAAAAATACCCGGGATTGTTTTTTGCAAGAAGATACAGTATCAGCTTAAGGTCGACAACC
>JBFMGN010000796.1:0-2258 GCA_040752435.1 Spirochaetota bacterium | reverse complement strand
ACAACCAACAAGCTCCTTAGACAGAAAAGAGCGATTTAGAGTTTTATCAGCGGGAGATAGAGAATTAGTAATCTCTCTATCCAGGCAGATAGTTGATGAAAACGAAAGCATTTCAATAGTGACCCCCGCTACTCATGTTCGTCTAATGGCTAGGATGAAAGAAAGCGTCAATAATTCACTTTTTAACCTCGGAGATCTTGTCGCTACCGAAGCTGAAGTGAAGATAGGTAGTGCAAGAGGATATATGATGATACTGGGGCTGGATAAGGAAAAAGCATTGGCCGGAGCTATTTTGGAGGCTGCAATAGCGGGTGGTCATCCCATGACCGATAAATTACTAAACGCCCTGCAAAGAGAAAAGGAACAAATGAACGAAAGGGCAGACCGTCTGTGGGGAATTGTGAAAGATAGCAGAGTCAACTTCGAAGGGGGCAAGATTGAAGAATATGGAGCAGCTGATTTTACTAAAGACCGATAAATGCCGAGGAGATTACGGATGAGAATAACTGTAAATGAACAGGGTCTTTTAGAGCAGCTTGTTTTTCGGACAGTGCTCAATGCTTTTTCGAGACCGTCAGAGATTTTTACGCTTCCTGGTGATGAGTTGTTACAGGAGCGTTTTGGACCCAAATCATGGCCACTCCTAATCTTAAGTTCTTTTCTTGTTCCGGAAACGAAGGTTTGTATTGCGTTGCAGGATCACTCTGAATCCGATGAAATGACTGATTTTATTGCAAGAAAAACTGGTGCCATACCGGCAAGCGTTGAGGAAGCAGACTTTGTGGTCCTCTTTGAGGGTGACCAGGAGAAACTTCTAAGGGCGAAAAGAGGGAAACTTGAATATCCTGACGAAGGAGCCACGGTCATTTATAGTATAGATGCCCTCGATCCCTTGACGCCAAACCCCGAAAACAATTTGCTGAAGATAAGGTTACAAGGTCCGGGGATTGAACACAATTGTTGCCTAACTATGACAGGAATACAAAGCGAAGCAATAAGCTGTCTGAGAAAGGTCAACCAAGATTTCCCCCTTGGAGTCGATGTCCTTCTTGTAGACTCAAGAGGTTTTATCGCGGGAGTGCCGCGCTCGGCAAACATAACAATACTGGGAGAAGAATGAAATGGGGTATGCTGTCATAAAAGGCGGACAAGAAGCTGTAAAAATGGCGGAGAAACTTGTTGATTATTTCCGCCTTAACGAGTCCAAGGATCTTGGCTCGCTAAGTACTGAACTAATCGAAAAACAGTTAAGGTTCGCCGTATATAAGGTTATGAGTGAGGGATCGCTTTACGACCCGCTATTGGCTGCAATGGCCATCAAACAGGCTGAAGGAGACCTCATAGAGGCCTCGTTCATCATAAGGGCCTTTCGTACAGCAACTCCTCGCTGGGGATATTCAGCACCCATAGATTCATCCAAAATGCGAATTGTCAGAAGAGTTTCATCAACCTTCAGAGAGGTGCCTGGCGGTCAGTGTCTAGGCCCTACAAGGGATTACACTTTACGGATTTTGAAACCTGAATTGGCCAGTGAAGACAGTGAAAGGGTAAATAGTCTACTGGATTTCTGGAAAGATATCTCATCAGAAAAGCAACCGGATATGCCCAAGATAGTGGATATCCTAAGGCAAATACGGCTTGTTGCAGCCGCTAGCGAAGAACCCGAGGGTCAAATTCATGACATAACTAAAAACGCCATGCGTTTCCCAAATCCGTCCCGAAGTGCAAGATTACAGAGTCTCAGTAGAGGAGAAAGCGGCGCTATGGTGGCATTGGCCTACAGTTCACTTCGCGGATATGGCCATGTTCACCCGACCCTTGCCGAATTACGGGTTGGATACGTTCCCGTGACTATTATACATCCTTGGACAGGGGATGAGGTTTGCATTGGCGAAATATTAATAACCGAATGCCATGCGATTATTGTGGGTGTGCATATGTTAAGGGCTATCGAAAAGAATGGAGATTTATATTTCGAACTCGGCTATGGCGCAGTCTTCGGCCAGGAGGAAAGAAAAGCTATTTCAATGGCGATTTTGGATGCATCAATGACGACGGATGAACCGAAAGCGCCGGCCGAAGACAAGGAGTTTGTTTTATACCATATCGACGGAGTCGAGAGTTCCGGTTTTGTGGACCACATAAAGTTGCCGCACTATCTGCATTTCACATCTGCTCTTGATCGTATGAAAGCCTTTAAGGAGGTGACTTCAGATGAATGAGGTTGGTCACCAGTGTGATACAGGCGACGATCACGA
>JBFMGN010000795.1:0-2264 GCA_040752435.1 Spirochaetota bacterium | reverse complement strand
ATATCGGGCGGTATCCTTACAGGGTGCATAAAAGCCGCGCACCCGACTGACGTGAACTTAAACGCCCACACGATCCTCGAGAATATCAGTTCCAAGGCGACCGCCGTTTATGCCCTTCGGAGGCTTATCGCCGATTGCACGCTAGAGCCTGCCGGTATCGGGTATATTATCGAAACCTCCGAAGAGGCCTGCGGCGATATGAACCAGAGGGGCGGCGGTAATTTCGCCAAGGCTATCGGAGAGCTCTGCGGACTTTCTAATGCAACCGGAAGCGATGTACGTTCCTTCTGCGCTGCTCCGGTGCACGGCCTTATCCAGGCGGCCTCCCTTATTAAAGCCGGAACGTTCGACCGGGTTGTGATCGTTGCAGGCGGAACAACTGCAAAACTGGCCATGAACTCGAAAAAACACATCGAGAAGGGATTGCCGGTGCTGGAAGATTGTCTGGGTTCTTTCGCCGTGCTGGTTGAAAAAAACGCCGATTCAGGCTTGCGGCTTCGTACGGATATAGTCGGCTGCCACAAAATCGGCTCCGGACCATCCCCCCAGGCCGTTATCCAGGACCTGGTGGCGGAACCCCTTTACAGGGCGGGTTTGACGATTGGGGAGATCGACTGCTATGCCCCGGAACTTCAGAACCCGGAGATCACCGAAGCCGCAGGTGCCGGAAATGTAACCCTGGCAAATTTGAAAATGATTGCGGCGCTGGCAGTGATGAAAGGGGAGATCTTAAAAGAGGAGATGAGCTCTTTTATAGAAAAGCACGCTTTTTCCGGATGGGCTCCCACCCAGGGTCATATACCCTCGGGTATTCCGGCTCTCGGATGGTTCCTGGAATGGGCGAGGGAAGGGCAACTGAAGCGCGGGCTCGTTATTGGAAAGGGAAGCCTATTCCTCGGGCGCATGACGAACCTGTTTGACGGAGTTTCGATCCTGGCGGAACTTGCAGCCGGGCAAACAGAGGAACGCACCGGGGCAGCTTCTCCGGCGGAAAAATCTCCTCTGGCAGGTGTGGGGGGAAAACATAAACCGGGAAAGATTGTGGCAGGTCTTACCTTGCCCGGTTCGGAGGGGGGAGAAGAAGAACTCATGCGCGGCGCCATTATGGCTATGGAGAAAGAGCCTCTCCTGGAAGTCCTCTTTTTCGGACAGGGTAAACCGGATATGAAAGCCGCGCAGCTTGAAATGGAGGAGTACCTTGAGAAAGGGCAGATACAAGGCGCGCTTACATTCCACTATCCCTTTCCTGTGGGGATCGCCACAGTCGGGCACACAACTGCTCCGGGAAGCGGGCGGGATCTGTTTATTGCCACTACAACCGGGACTTCCGCCTCATCCAGGGTTAAGGCATTAGTGCTGAACGTAATTGCAGGAGCAAGCACGGCCAAAGCCTGGGGCATCCGGGATCCGAAAGTAGGTTTTTTGAACCTCGAAGGGGCAGCCCAGGCTTTACGGCTGGTTAAGGAATTGATGGCAGACGGATATGCTGTCTCCCTCGCTTCATCGAGCCGGGGGGGAGACGATTTTCTCCGTGGAAACGATATCCTCCTGGGAACGCCAGATGTGCTGGTGTGCGATTCCCTGACGGGAAACGTAATTGTAAAAATGCTGGGAAGTTATTCCAGCGGCGGGCGGATAGAAGTTGCCGGTTCAGGGTATGGGCCGGGCGTGGGGGATACCAATAAGGTCATCGGGATAATTTCCAGGGCGACCTCCGCGGCGGTGACTGCCCAGGCTCTCCTTTTTCTAGCCCGGATGATTCGCAGTGACCTTCCCGGTATTTACCGGCATGAAAGACAAAATGCTCTGAAGGCCGGGCTGGCTGAGAAGCTTAAGGATGATCAAAAGGCAGTCAAGCAGGAGCCGGTGGAAGCCTCACGCTATAAAAAGATCGTTCAAAAGAAAACCGTTGACAGGGAAATTGAGGGTGTTGATGTACTTACCCTTGACAGGGCGGTGGATTTGATTACCGGAGCAGGTTTCTATTGTGAGGCGGGAATGGGCTGTACGGGACCGGTCCTTATGATAAGCAGTGAGAATGAGGAAGAGGTGAGGAAACTGCTTAAAAGCCATAACTATATTTAAGAGTGTATCCGTAGGGAGCATGCAGTATGGAAGGTTTTGATTTGGATTTTGAAAATTGTACCGAATGTAAGCGCTGCATGGCAGTGTGTGCGGTGACAAAAAAGGGAGTCGTCCGGCTGTCGGAAGCGAGAATTGTAATCGAGAAACAGTGGCCTGAACTTCCTGAAATACGGGTCTGC
>JBFMGN010000794.1:0-2265 GCA_040752435.1 Spirochaetota bacterium | reverse complement strand
AACCTGGGCTTTCCAGGGGGTCAGGCGGTGGATAGGCTGGCAAAGAAAGGCAATCCACAGGCATTTACCTTTCCTAATCCATCCCTCCATAAAGGCAACCATCCTTATGATGTCTCCTATTCCGGTTTAAAGACGGCTGTGCTCTATCAGTTGGATCAGTTTTGGAATAAAAAGTATGAAAAAAATCCGGCGAATATCGCCGCCGCCTTTCAGGAAGCGGCTGTTGAAATGCTGCTGGAGCGTTTAAAAAGAGCACTTAGGAATACCGGTCTGAAACGGGTGGTTGCAGGGGGAGGAGTGGCGGCCAACTCCCGCCTGCGGGAAAAGCTTAAATTGCTCGAGGGGATAGAGGTGATATTCCCATCTATGAAACTCTGCACTGACAACGGTGCGATGATTGCGGGGATAGGTTATCATTACTTTAAGAGAAATGAAATCTCCGGCCTGAATGAAACTGTATATTCCAGGGTAGCCGCCTTTAAAAGCACGTATCCATGAAGCGTAAGGAAAGGTTTACTGATTTATGTAACCTTGTTGTATTTCCTCCGCCAGGCTCAGGAGGTCTTCATCGGCTTCAAAAAGCTGCGGTTTGACCGGCGCCGGGGTTGAGATAAGTTTTCGGCTTATCATATCGATACTATTGGAGAAACCGGAATTGGGGTGGGTAATACGGATGGGTATCCGTTCAAACACAGACTTGTTAACCATCTCTTCATATCCGAGGAAGCCTATATACTCAAGTCTGAGATTTAAATTTTTCCCGGCGATCTGCCGTAATTTTGAACCAAGGGACAGCTCCTTATGAGAATGTCCCATATTTAAGACGATCCGCGGGTAAAAAGCTTCTAACTGTTTTTTCGCAATTTCTCCCGATTCTTTGGATATTTCGAAAAGCTGTTCCGTCAGACGCAGAAAGGTGCTTTCAGTACCTTCGATTCTATTTGAAACGAACTCGAGGATGAACGCCCGCTCTCTGGATTTGGCGGGGAAGCTGCGGTACAGCAATCTGAAAATTGAGGTTTTCAAGAAAGAGTAGGCATTTAGTATCGCGGTGGTTTGGGGTACGGTGATGATTATCCCCGACATGGAGGTCAGGAAAAAATCGATTATATTGTACCCGGTGCCGCTCGCCAGATCGATAATCACATAATCGGCAATAAGTTCGGATATTTCTTTGATTATCTTTTTTTTCATAAAATAGGGCAGATTCGCAGTGCCAGGAAGGAGAGAATCGCCGGGAATAAAAAAAAGCTGCTTAATATCGGTTTGAATGGTGAGGGATTCCAGACTGGATTCTTTTTTAAAGATGTAACTCCCGATCCCCGGATTCCGATTCTTCACTCCCAGGCAGGTGTGGAGATTCGACCCACCCATATCAAGATCAATTAAAATGACTGTTTTGCCATGTTGGGCTAAGGAAACGCCAAGATTGGCTGCAAATATTGTTTTACCGACTCCGCCTTTTCCGCTGGCGATCGGCAGTAACGTTGTCATATCAACAGAAGGATAAAGCATACATCCGCAAAAATCAAGAACGGTTAAAAATCGAAGGTGAATTGACAGAAAAAACCTTTCATACTATATTCAATCTGTGCATAAAAAAACATACAAGGTTCTTATCGTTTATTCCACCAATGATACTCTTTGGAAAATAAGCAGTGTAATTGTAAAGGTATTCGATCAAAAGAAGTATAAAGTCACTACTCTGCCTGCTAAAGATACGAGTATTCCCCATCTCTCAGCCGCCGATATAATAATATTCGGTACCGATGATACAGGTAAAAATTTTCAGAACGGGGAATTTAAAGAGCTTTACCGGGCATGCACAGGCATTAACTTTGCCGGAAGGATGTGCGGTTTATTTTCAAGCTTTTCCCTTAAGGCGATAGAAGAGCTAAAGCGGATGCTGAAGGATACAGAAATAGACATTTATAAAGACCCTTTACTATATACAAAAAGTAAAGATATACACGACGGGGTAGTGAAAAGTTGGATTGAAGGACTATTGGCATCTTTCAAGGAGTTCCTTAATGTACGAGAATTTTGATCTTGACAAGGCAATACGGAAGATACCGGATTTTCCGAAGAAGGGCATTCTTTTTTACGATATAACGAGTATTCTCATGAAGCCTGAGGCCTTTTCATATTGCATTGATCGAATGGTAGATATATACAAGGATAAACACCTCGATGCAATTGCCGCGATCGAAGCCAGAGGCTTTATATTTGCCGCGCCCTTGGCCGAACGACTTAAAATACCCTTTA